>DATGCC010000052.1:0-2735 GCA_035312345.1 Rhodothermales bacterium | reverse complement strand
ACGTCGCCACCGCTTTGCGTCAGCCAGCTTGCAAACCGGCGAAGCATTTTATGCCGAGTGGCCGACCTACACCCTCGTCGATACGGCCATCTACTACACGCACGACCGCTTCAAGCTCGCTTTCAACATCGACAACGTCTTCGACACACGCTACTGGGTTGGCGGCTTCGATTTCCTGCAAGCTTTTCCAGGCACGCCATTTCGTGCCACTACCAGCGTCGGTTACACGTTCTGAGGACGATGGGAGAACGACGTGATATCGGTAGTCGTCGTTCGCCCATCGTCATGCGCAAAGGCGCTCCGGCTCTGGCATCCTCGCTGACACCCTCAAAAAGGATTGACGATTTCGAGCAGTTGCATCATGCCGCGTTCCTCGTGCCCGAGGATGTGGCAGTGCATCACAAAAGCGCCGGTAAAATTGTCGTAGCGTTGGCGGATCACCACGTAGCCCGGATTGCCGGTTGGATCGCTCTTATCGGCCAGAGGGAGGGCGATGGTATCCAGCCAGATGGGATAGCCCGCGTCGGCAGCGGCATTGAGTTCCTGATACAGGTCCCAGTTCGGATCGGCGGCGCCGCGGGGAGCCACTACCTCTGCCACCTGGAACGGGTTGATATGGATATGGAAAGGATGGTTAATGCCACCGCCGACAGTAGCTGAATAATTGATCACCTTCCAGGTCTGGGTCGCGCCCAGGGGCATGCGGAGGAAAGGATTCGCCACGTCATTGCTGTATTTCATCTGGGGATTATCCAACTTACCCAGGAAAAAATTGGGCGGATTGGTCTTGGACGTGCCACTGGGGCTGGTTAGCTCTTCGCTAAACACGATGAAGGCAGATGTGTCGCCGGGTGTAGGCGAGAGATTGCCGAGGAAAGCAGGCAGGTTCGGTAACGCAGGCGGCAGCGAGGTCGCATAGGGCGTGTCCGGGGGTTCCAGAATATGCATCCGCAAGAACGGGTCGTTGAGTTGGGCGGCCTGCATTTGCGCTAGCATCGCTTCGGGCAATAAGTGCGAAGTGATCAGGGCTTCCAACTCTTCGAGGCCGGTTTCGGTGGGTGCCTGCACAAAAACGTCGAGTCGGTTTCCTGGCGCAACGAGGAGGGTGTCGGGCTTATTGGGGTTATAGTTGGCCGGTGCAAACTGTACGCCATCGCGGGCGATGGGGTAGAAGGAAGGCTCGGTGCCCTCATTGTCCTGAAAAACAAACTTGTACATGTTCGATGCCTGCACCGTGGCATTGACGATGCGCCACCGCTCCACGGCCCCCGCGTTCACTTCGATGATGGGACTGGCCTGTCCGTTGATCAGGGTCACCCGGCCCTGCGTGCCGCCGATCAGGTTGAGGTTCTGGTCGATTTGCTGCACCACAAGGACGCGTTCCCGGATATTGTTCGCCGCAGTAAGCGAATCCAGCCCACCGCCTTCGACGATGAATGCTCCGGCCATGCCGTTCATCACCTGCAACGCCACCGAACCGTGTTTGTGGGGATGGTACCAGTGTGTCCCCGGCGACTGGTTTTCCGGGATGTGAAACGCATACTGAAATTGACCGATGCGGTCGTAGATGGAGGTAGAGTCGGTTCCTGCCGGTTTAATCTTGAGCAGCACATTGTCACCGCTGCCGGAGGGCGTGACATGGAAACCGTGGTAGTGGATGTTTGTGTTCTCCGGCCCGTGAAAACAGTTGGGAGCCACATCGAAAAGGCTGTCGGAAGCTGGATATTGCTGGCAGGGAAGCTGGTTCTCAGCCGTATTCTTCAGCGTGTTGATGAGCAGAATCCGCACCGAATCTCCCGGCTGGGCGCGCAATGTGGGGCCAGGGAAGCCCACCGCGTTTGCCGAGTCCGCATAGGAGACACCATTGGCTTCGATGAGCTTGTAGACGCGCAAGGATTCTGCCTTGGGGGAGCCTGAGCTTTGAGGCACCTGAAACGTATCAAACACGACCTCCATCGTAATATCGAGCAGACCGTTGACGCTGTGGATGCTCAATGGGTCTTTCAGGGGCTTCGACTCGGCCAGGGTGTTTGTAAGCAGGCGCGAAGTCAGCGTGGTGGATGGTGGCTCCATAGGCTGCTCAGGGAGTGCTGTAGAGGCGCACCCGGCGCTGATTAACAGGCCCAGCACCAGCAGGGTACCACAGATTTGAGCCAAAGACAGATGAGACGATTTGGGGTGTACTTTTTCTGTTACTGACATTTTTACCTCCCAGGAATGAATAACAGGAATACGCGATTAACCAATGCGAGGGTATCCATTACCCTTGCTTGCACTATAGTTTTGATCAAGGTAGGGCTGAGCACTGTTGAAAGCAATAGAGGATGTTTTAGGGTGCAATGGCGTTTGTGTTTATCATGTCATGCTCCTTATTTGCCAACTGGAGCTATGCGCGAGCGAGGATGTTATTGGGGCAAGACTTATACTCAACTTGAAAAGGGGAATTGGCCTGTTGTAGTATCAGGGGCGCGTGGGCATCTCTTCATGAAGTAGACAGGGCACCGGTTTGAAAACGCAGGAAAACCTGCTGCGGCAGCTTGGCTTCTGGGACGCGCTGACCATCGGCGTGGGCACCATGATCGGGGCTGGGATTTTCCTGCTTTCGGGCGTAGCAGTGGCGCTCACCGGGCCAGCAGCGATCTTTTCGTACCTCGGGGCGGGGATCGTGTGTGTCATCACGGCGGCCAGCGCGGCTGAACTCGCCACGGGTATGCCTACCTCGGGTGGGGACTACT
>DATGCC010000051.1:0-3863 GCA_035312345.1 Rhodothermales bacterium | reverse complement strand
ACAGGGGCCCCCGATCCAGCCCGAGGCCCATCCCCTGCGACCGCAGGTAGCGCGCCTCGCCGTTGAGGTTGATCGTAGCGGCAGGGCAATGCCCGGCGCGGGCCAGCAGCAGTTCTTCCTTTTCAAGATCGAGCACGCCGTAGATCACGGAGATAAACACGTTTTTCTCCAGCGATCTGGCGAGGGCGCGGTTGGCGTGCGTCAGAAAATCGAGCGGATCAGGAGCCAGATGGCTGACGGCGTGGAAGACGCCCTGCATCTCGGCCATGTAAAACGCCGCCGACGTGCCTTTGCCGGAGACATCCGCTATGATGAAAGCCAGCCGCTGATCGTCGAGTTGCGTAAAGTCGTAGTAGTCACCGCCGACTTCCTGGGCGGGCACGCTCGATGCTGAGATCGAGACGCCATCGTAGGAGGGCAGATGCTGGGGCAGCAGCTTGCTCTGCACCTCGCGGGCAATCGCCAGTTCGCGGGAGAGCCGTTCCTTCTCGACCTTTTCCTCGAACAGGCGGGCGTTGTCGAGCGCCAGCGCGGCCTGTGCGGCAAACACGCTGATGGCCTCAATATCGTCTTTCTCGAAGCTATGGGCCACCTCCCGCGAGACGAATAGCGCGCCCAGCATCTCGTCGCGGGTGACGAGCGGGGTGACGAGCAGACTGCCTATCCCATCGCCAGGGCGGGCCTCGACGCGGTGGTCGGCAGGGGCCTGATCCAGCAGCAACGGCTCGTGCGAGAGCAGCACTTCCTGGTAGAACGCGGCGGTGTCGATCAACTCGGCGACCAGCGCAGGGGCAATGTTGTGCGTCGCGACGATGCGCGGACGTAGCGAGCCGGTTTCGGGATCGGCCACAGCCAGCCACGCGGCATCCGCCGAACCCGCTTCCACGGGCGAGGCGGTGATGGTGGAGACGAGGTTTTCGGGATCGAATACCTGATTGACGAGATGCGTCAGCGAGTGCATCGCCGTGATCTCGTCTGTCTTGCGCTGGAAGTCGCTGGTGGTGGGCAGGTGAAAGATGAGCGACAGCAACGCCGTGATGCAGTACAGGATGCCAAAAATGACGGACAGCATCATAAAGATGCTGAGGGGGAAGCTGTAGTACGCCAGATAGAGGGAGACGCCCGGTCGCAGGCTGTCGCCGCCCACGCCCAGGCTTGTTGCCAGCAAGGCCAAGAGCAGGCTCGACAGGCCAATGACGGCCATTTTCTCTTTGAACGACAGGTGGACGATCCACGACAGGCGGAATGAGTTAATGACCATAAAGGCCACCGCCGGGACAAATGTGATCGCTTGCAAGAAGCTGATCTCATCCTGACGCGGCGGTTTCATGAAGGTCATCAAAGCTGCCAGCAGGATGAAGCCCAGCATCAGGTACCAGTTGCGCTGGCTGCTTCGCGTGCGTTTGAACAGCACCAGATCGCGGAAGCGCAGCAGCACAATAAAGAAAAAGGCGGCCTCCAACAGGCTCAGGAAATTCATCTTAAAAACCGTTGCCAGGGTCAGCGGCACATCGGTTTCGTAGTCAAAGCCCGCGGCGGCATCAAACCCTGGCACGCGCCCAATTTGGGCAATGCCCAGCGCCACACCAATCAGCCCGATGCCAAACAACAGTGTCGTCCAGAAAATGCGAATAGGGGGGGCCTGGCGTTGCTTGAACTGACTGGACAGTAGCAACCAGAGCGTACTATAGCAGGCCAGAATAACCAGGTTGTACACCAGGGCAACCCCGAAGGAGGGCGGGGTCTGGGTGCTGAAAATAGTGAGGTGATACCCGATCCCCAGCACATAGAAAACGACGAACGCCACGAACAAAAAGATGTGCTTTGTTCGTGTGCCCAGGCTCGAAAAAGGGCCTTTTTTTGGTAATTTGGCTCGTAGATCAATCGCCATGCACGCCGCAACCATACCGGGGGACATTCGCCGCGAAGCGCCCTGCTGGCCTCCGCGTGCGTTATGCGAATATACTACCGTTCGATGAAGCAAATGTTACAGGTTCCTGGTTTCTGGTTCAGAGTTCAAGGTTTCTGACTTCTCACCCCGAATGATCAACCTTAGACCCTTGTACCTCGAACAAATGGTAACTTCATCGGTGGCCTTGCGTAGAGAGAACATCAGTCTCCCTTTTCCCCCATCATAGTACCATGAAAAAACGCACGCTCGTACGCATTCAACTACTTCTGCTAGTCGTTCTGGCTGTTCTTGTCTTTGTTCGGATTATAGTGGGTTCACCGGCCCCCAGCGGGTTGGTGGTCTTCGTCAATATGGACCACGACGAGTTGCATCAGAAATCTTTTGAACTAGAGCGTCCAGGGGAGATTGCCATTCACGCCGTTGGCTCTATCGATGAACGGGCGACGCCGAAGGCCCTGGCGGCGAAAGGCTGGATTGTCAACCGTGCCAGTGGGGAGGTAGTCTGGGAGATGGACCCGGCTCGCGTCGAAGCCGGGCGGGGCACGTTGGTTGAGGTGCCGGGCGACACCCTCGCGCTTGAAGCAGGCATCTATGATGTTTTCTTCGCTTCATTTGGAGCCATCGATAGCAACCGCCATGGTCGCTGGGTCAGTGAACGGGACGAATGGCAGTGGGTGCTGCGCCTCGTTGATGAAAACACCCCGGCCCGCATCGTGGCCCGGCACGAGGATGAGGGCCATATGGCGGAGAATGTGCTCTGGAAAGCGGCTCCATTGCGCGATAACAAAGAGGAAAATTTTCTTTTCGAGATCAAGCGGCCTACGCAACTGGGCATCTACGCGGTGGGCGAAATTGGAGATGAGCGGAGCGATTATAGTTGGATTGAAAACGCATCGACGGGCGAGAAAGTCTGGGAGATGACAAAAGGGAACACCGAGCCCGCAGGGGGCCTCGACCGCAACCGGCAGTTTCAGGGCGATGTGACGCTTGCGCCGGGAGCCTACCGTGCCGTGGCTGTCACCGATGGTCGGCATGCCTATCGCGACTGGGAAGGGAATCCGCCGTACAACCCGATGGCCTGGGGGCTCTCGCTCTACACCACCGACCGCGATGCCATCACCGATTTCGATCCATGGGCTTCCCGCGAGCCGCTTATCAGCTTCATGAAAGTCCCGGATGATGCCGAGCGGAGCCAGCGCTTCGAGGTGACAGAGCCGATCCAGGTGGTCGTCTATTGCATGGGTGAGCTTACCGATGGCGCCTGGGATTATGGTGAACTCCTGAAAGAAGAAGCGCATCAGAAACGTACCATCTGGAAGCTCAGCCGCGATGCCTCAATGCCTGCAGGGGGTGACCGTAAAAATCGACTCGAAGTGGCTTTCTTGCGTTTGGAGCCCGGCATCTACGAACTCCGCTACGAAACCGATGGCTCGCATGCCTACAACGATTGGAACGCCGACCATCCCGATTATCCCGAGCGTTGGGGGGTTACGCTCTTTCCCGTGGCACTGAGTCTCTCTAATGGGGCCTTTCAGCTGCTGGAGTCAGCCCAGGAGGTCGATGGCGAGCAGTGGGAGGACGACACCGCGCTGGTTTTCTGGGTCAATCTGGAAAGCGATGTATCCAGAGCAGAGGAGCTATCCTTCGATGTGCCCACGACGCTGCACATCAAAGCGTTGGGTGAGGTCGAGCGCGAGGACCAGTATGATTACGGCTGGATTGAGAACGCAGAGACTGGGGAGCGGGTCTGGGAGATGACCTGGAACAACACCCAGCATGCAGGTGGCACCGACCGCAACCGCTATTTCGATGGCGAGATCACGCTGGAGCCAGGGCGCTACGTGGCGCACTACGTCACCGATGGCTCTCACCATTACCGCGACTGGGAGAGCGCCCGTCCCGAGGTGTCCCTCCCGTGGGGGATGACAATCAGCCGTGCTGGAGAGTTGTA
>DATGCC010000050.1:0-3058 GCA_035312345.1 Rhodothermales bacterium | reverse complement strand
CCCGCGTCGGCATCCCGTGGGTCGAGGCGGCCCAATCCGTTCTCCGTCCCGACCCACACCATGCCTTGCTGGTCGACGAGCACGGCCTTGACATCGTTGCCACTCAGGCTTCGCGGATCGGTCGGGTTGTTCAGAAAGCGGGTAAAAGACGCCTCGTCGGGGTCGTCCGGGGTAAGCCTGAAAAGCCCACCGCCCTGTGTGCCAATCCAGAGGTGTCCGTCGTGATCTTCAGCGATATCCAGGAGGTCGTGTGCCGGGCCATTCGGATATCGCCGAAATGTCTCCGTCTCCTTATCCATACGGTCCACGCCACCGCCGGCTGTGCCTACCCAGAGGGTTCCCTGGCTGTCCTCGTACAACGCGGTGATGTGGTTATCCGAGAGGGTTGTACTATCGAAAGGGTTGTGCCGGAAGACGGTAAAGGTATAGCCATCGTATCGATTGAGGCCGTCTTTGGTACCAATCCATAAAAACCCGCGCCGGTCTTGTAAAATGGTGTGGATAGCATTCTGCGACAATCCGTCTTCGATCGTGAGATGCCCAAACCTGAGTTGCTCTTGTTGCACCTTAGCGAGTTGGATCTGATGCCCCGCAGGGACCGGCTGGTCTCGAATTGGTTGCGCCTGTCCGAACGCAGGGGCAAGCGCGCCCGCTGCGGAGAGCAAGCACGCCGGCAGCACAAGAGCGAGCATGAAAAGGCCGAGGTACTTCATAGCAACAAGGTAGAGCGCATAATGCAATCTGAGAGCAGGCACTACAATAGGTATCGACGCTGCTATGCCTTCCTAACATAATGATAGTAAGCGAAATAGACAGTTACACCTCTATGCCCAGTCCGTCCTGCCGCTCGACGGGCCACATCAGGTGTTTACTAATTCACCGCTCCTGGTCGCAAACCATAACAAATTTTCCGCTCGCGGGGGCATGAATGTAGTCGAAACAGCCATTTCGCTGTGGCTTTTGCCTTTTGGACGCGTTTTTGTTTAGAACTGATACTACCTTCCTCACGCTCACTTGTAAACGCCACCATGGGCCAGCAACAGCTTCTCCTGCTTGTTCTCGGCATTGTCATCGTTGGCCTCTCAGTGGTCGTCGGGATCAATGCATTCAGCCAGAGCCAGAAAAAGTCCAACGCCGACGCGATGCTTGTGGAGGCGTTGAACATCGTCTCCCGCCTTCAGTCCTGGTCGCTGAAACCTGCCATGATCGGTGGCAAAGGAGCCAACGAGACGCTTGCTGATGTGACCTTGGATGATGTTGGCTACGCCAACCAGTCCGGTACCTATCATAGCCTTGACGGCACCTTTACCCTGGATGCCAGCGCCAACAGCGAGTGCGATGAACCCGTCATTCCTTCTGGCAATGCAGCTCTCATTTACATCAACGGTTACGACGACAACTCGGGCAACTACATCTGCGTAGCGGTTGCCGGAACACAGACCGACGATATTGGCACCTCTACGACCTATGGCGGAGGGGTAGAGGAGGCGCAATAGGCAATCTAGCGGGTAAAGAACTATGGAGCAGTAGGCCAATATAATCAGCCGCCAGCGCCCAACGGTCTGTCAGCAGACTGCTGCTAACGCCTGCTTCTTTTCTCGCTTTGCTATGTCCTCTTCTCGCATGAAATGGTTTTTGCGAACCGGCCTCAGCCTGTGGCTGCTCGTGACGCTGGCAAGCTGTGCTTCGCTGACGCAGGCTATCAAGAATGAAGCCTGTAGCCTGGATCCTGCTCAGCCCTTCGAGGTGGTGCGGGTAGACCTGAACCAGCATGACCTCCGGCTGTTTTGGAAGCAGCCCGACGGCACGCCGTTTCTCACCATCGATCGGGTGCAGGACTTTGTGAAGGCGCAGGGCGACAGCCTTGTGGCCGCGACCAACGCAGGCATCTACGAACCGGGCTATATCCCCACGGGCCTGTACATTGAAGATGGAGTAGAAAAGATGCCGCTCAACCTGGATGACGGACGCGGCAACTTCTTTCTCAAACCCAACGGCGTCTTCTACATCACCGACACGGGTGCGCAGATCGTCGAAGCGTCACGGTATCCTGCGGTGGCGAAATCGGTGCGTCTCGCCACACAATCGGGACCCCTGCTGGTGGAAGATGGCGTGATTCATCCGGGGTTTACCCCTGGCTCCGAGAACTGCCGTGTGCGCAATGGCGTGGGCGTCACCGACGACGGGATCGTCTACCTCGTGCTCTCCAGCGGCGGCGTCAGCTTCCACGATTTCGCTACTTTCTTCCGGGACACACTTGGTGCGCCCAATGCGCTCTATCTTGATGGCGGCATCTCTGATCTCTACGCCCCTGCGCTGGGCCGCACCGATGCCAGCAGGCAGAAGTATGCCGGGATCCTGGCTGTGATGGCGAAAAGATAGGTTGCTGGTTATGGGTTTATCATTTCTGGTTTTAAGATCAACCAGTATCCAAGAACCAGAAGCCTTCATTCTGTACGCAACGCATCACCGGACTGGGCAAGTGCCGTGAACAGACGACCCTGATAGGATACATGCTCAAGGCGTGCGTTGCCCTCCAAAAGCTCCAGGTGCGGATGGGCGGTTAACGTTGCATAGCCCATCTCCAGGCCGAAGAGGTGGAGAGAACCAGTTCCACAAATCCCCCAACACAAACGATGGCCCAGTCGTTGATGTAGGGCCACTCGGTCGGTGCTTTGCGGGCACCGCCGTCCTCTGGTGTTGCATAGGTCTCGACGAAATGTGCCTGCGAATAGGGGCCCTGGTTAGCACTGCGGGCGAGGCCGGGCAGCCAGTCTGCCAGCACCGCCCAGCGCCCGGCTCGTGCCAGCGCACAGGTCGCAAAGGTCACCCAGCCGGGGAAGGAGCCGTTCCATTGATGATCGGGGCGTAAGGAGAATCCAATATTCTCATCCAGCGGCGATAGCGCCGCCATCCACGCGGGCGACTGAAGCTCCCGCTGGAAGAAGGCGATCATCTCGTCTACCTGGGCGGGCGGCAAGTCGTCATGCAAAAAGTTGATTGTGTGGATGAAATCCCACACATGCCGGACCGGAACGAGCGTGCCATCGGGCTGGCG
>DATGCC010000049.1:0-2393 GCA_035312345.1 Rhodothermales bacterium | reverse complement strand
CCGGGACGACCAACTCTGCCGCCATGGACGGCGTGGCGGCGCGCACATCGGCCACGTAGTCAGAGATCGAATAATCGGTTTCGTGCCCCACGGCGCTGATGGTTGGAATCTCAGCGTCATACATCGCCCGTGCCACGACTTCTTCGTTGAAGGCCCATAGATCCTCTGCCGAGCCACCGCCGCGTCCGACGATCAGCACATCGGGCCGAAAATCATCGCCCGGAGGGAGGCTGTTGAAGGTAGTGATGGCCTCTGCAATTTCTTCGGCGGCCCCCATGCCTTGCACATGAACGGGGCACACCAGCACACGCACTTGCGGAAACCGGCGGCTCAGCACCGAAAGGATGTCGTGCAGCGCCGCGCCATCGCCAGAAGTAATGATGCCGATGGATTCGGGATAGGGAGGCAGCGATTGCTTGTGACCCGGTGCAAAGAGTCCTTCGGCCTCCAGGCGTTGCTTGAGTTCTTCGAAAGCTTTCTGCAACGCGCCTTCGCCCGCCAGTTGCATCGAGCGTGTCACCAGTTGCAGTTCGCCGCGCGTCTCGTAGACGGACGCATGCCCATGGAGCCGCACTAGCATGCCGTCCTGCGGATCGAAGAAAACGTATTGTGTGAAATGCTTCCACATCACACACCGAAGCTGGGCGTCGTCGTCTTTCAGCGTGAAGTAGCAGTGGCCGGAGCGGTACTGGCGGAAGTTGGACAACTCGCCTTCGACCCACACATTGTCAAATTGCGTCTCAACGACCTCGCGCAGACCGCGGGTGAGGTCGCTGACGGAGAGAATGGTTCGGTTTTCGGGCACAGCCATCGGGAAAAGGGAGAGGGTGGGCTGGAAAATAGCAAACCAGTGACAGGAAGCAAGTCCTCGGCACAAAGCCTGGTCTTTTTTCGTTTAGGGGGCCCGCACAATCAGATACGCAAGTAGCATTGATCATGCAAAACAACGACCGCAACCCGATCCGTGTGCATTTTGTCTGCCTCGGCAATATTTGTCGCAGCCCGCTGGCCCACGGTGTTTTTCAGCACCTGGTAGACGAAGCGGGGTTGTCAGAACATTTTGAGATTGAATCGTCCGGCACGGGATCGTGGCATATCGGTGAGCCACCGGATCGCAGGATGCAACAGACCGCGCAGCAGCATGGTCTTTCGCTCGCCAGCCTGCGTGGTCGCCAGTTTGGTGCAAAGGATCTGTCTAGTTATGATCACATCTTTGTGATGGACAAGGGCAACCTGCGCGATGTGCTCTCGCTGGACCACAAGGATCAGTATGGCAACAAGGTGCGCCTCTTCCGTGAGTTTGACCCGGAGCCGGGTGACTTTCAGGTGCCCGATCCATACTACGGCGGGTCGCAGGGCTTCGAGAACGTTTACACCATGGTCGAGCGCACCGCGCAGAAGCTGCTTGATCTCCTGATTGAGGAATACGATCTGGTGCGGCAGGATCCCGCTTGAGCCATGTCTTTGCCTGTTGCCTTAGTCGAAGCCGTCGCGGCAAAGCTGGGTCAACCGATCCAGCAGAGCAAATCGCTTGGCGGTGGCTGCATCGCCCACGCCACCCGGATTGAGACAGCAGGAGGCCCTTTTTTCCTGAAGTACGGACGGGGCGAAGTGGCAGAGACGTTTGCCGTAGAAGCTGTCGGGCTCGGTGCGTTGGATGAGGCCGGGAGCCCCCTTGTCATTCCAGAAGTCCTCACCGTCCAGCCGGAAAACGAGACGTGCCCTGGTTTTCTATTGTTGGAATGGATCGAGCCGGGTGCGAAATCAACTGCATTCTGGCAAGACTTTGGAATCGGCCTTGCCGACCTCCATCGGTACACGGCGGAGCGCTGTGGGTTCGAGCAGGATAACTTCATCGGACGCCTGCCACAACGCAACACCTGGGAACGCTCGTGGATCGACTTTTACCGAAAGCACCGGCTCGAACCACAGGTGCAGCGAGCCCGTGCCGGTGGTCGTTGGCAGAGGGCATGGGATCACTCCCTGTCAGATCTTTACCATCGACTGCCGGACCTCCTGCCTGAGAATCCGCCAGCCTCCATTCTGCACGGGGACTTGTGGAGTGGCAATTTTTTGGTGGCTAGATCAGGGACTGCTGCGCTTATCGACCCAGCCACTTATTACGGGCACCGCGAGGCGGATCTGGCGATGACCGAACTCTTCGGCGGGTTCGCGGACGATTTCTACGAAGCGTATCGAGCAGCTTGGTCCTTAGAGCCGGGGTATACCGAACGCCGCGACATCTACAACCTCTATCACCTGATCAACCATCTCAACCTTTTCGGCGGCGGTTATGCCGGGGCGGTAGCGTCAATTTTGAAAAAGTTTGGTTGAGGTGCTTCAGGTTGTGCGCAGGACGACGTGATGGACAAAATGCGAGGCATCGCTGAGGT
>DATGCC010000048.1:0-15944 GCA_035312345.1 Rhodothermales bacterium | reverse complement strand
CTCAACGAACCCCGCACCGGTCACACCGCCACCCTCCTTCCCGACGGACGCGTGCTCATTCTGGGTGGCAGCCGTACCGACGACATTCGCAACGTGTCAGATCTGGTCGAGACCGCGGAGATATATGATCCCGCCACGCGCACCTTCACCGTTGTGCCTTTCACCGGTAGCGAACCCATCCGGCGGGCGTTGCACACGGCCGTCTTCGGTAGCGGCAACCTCATTGACCTGTATGGCGGGCGCGGCGACATCCGCTATGGAGATAGTCCGCGTCTGGGTACCCGAAGCGACCTGCGCACGCTACGCTTCGCGGATGGCACCCTCGAACCACTCACCAACCTGATATCGGCACCCAGCATCGAGCCATTATCGGGCCATACGCAGACGCCGCTCCGCACATTTGCGCCGGGCACTCCTGGCTTTTATCTTGTCGCAGGGAGCTTTTTCGATGAACAGGGAGCCGACGATGTTAGCTTCCAACTCGACTTTTCGAGCACCAATCAGATTGCCATTGACGATGCCCCCACGCTGGAACCGTCGCGCACGCGCCATGCCGGTGTGATGCTCCAGGACGGCATCGTCGCGTATTTTGGCGGCACACAGGATCTCCCCTCGGAGGTGCTCGATCAAACAATGATCTATGCCGAAGAAGCCAACCAGTTTTTCCGATTGCCCCGCTTTCAGACGCCGATAAAAAGGTACGCGCACACTGCAACCAAATTGTCGTCGCAACGAATACTGTTGCTGGGCGGTTTTACCACATCGGGAAACAGCCTCAGTACTTCCGAGTTTTTTGACTCCTCGTTATCCAACTGAACGGCTTCCCCCGTATTTCGATGAAAATAGAGCAGATCTTACGCTGGATTGTCATCGCGATTGTGCTGATTGTGGCCATTATGCTGCTCAATGCAATTCTATCCCTCGTCGCCAATCTTCTGAAGATCGCCCTGCCGATCTTACTGATCCTGCTCCTCATTGCTATCGTCCTACGCCTCATCAGTATGTTACGCAATCGAAGATAGGCGCATCGAAGATAGGCGCTCCGCGCTGTGACTTTTCGACCTGCAACGTGTATTATAAGCCGCTCCCGAGCGGCTTTTTTATTGCGCGTAGATTTTCATCGAATGACGGTACCTATGCCTTCCTACCTGGATCATCAGTTCAACCTCGGCGTCGCTTCCGAAACCGACATGCTGCGGCGGGTGATTGTCCATACGCCAGGCGAGGAGATGGAGCGTGTGGATCCCGCCCAGCGTCTGAACCTACTCTTCGACGACATTCTGTACCTGGATCACGCGCAACGAGAGCACCTGGTCATGTGCGCTGTCTTCGAGAAAATCGTCGGGCAGCCCGATGCCGTGCTGGAAATCAGCGACTTGCTCCACGAAACCTTGCTCGAAGAAGAGGCCCGCTTCGACCTGGTAGAACAGTTGATCCGCATCGTACATATTGCCAACCTGCAAGCCTTCGAGCGCGATCTCAAAAGCCTCAGCCCGGACGATCTGCACCGATTTGTGCTGACGGGCGAGTCGCCGCTGGCGCTCAATGCGATGCCGCTGCCCAACCTGCTCTTTACCCGCGACCTGGCGGCGGTGGTCAACGATCATGTCGTCATCAGCTATCCGGCTACGGCGGCGCGCGCGAGAGAGAGCCTCGTCATTGGTCTGATCCTGCGGCACCACCCTGCTTTTGCAGCCCACCGCGACAAGCTGATCGAGCTGCCACCGGGTGTCACCTTTGAAGGGGGCGATTTGCTGGTGGCGAGCGAGCACGTCGTGCTCATCGGGCTATCCGAGCGTACGTCTTTCGGTGGAGTGCTGGCTGTGGCCCAGCAACTCTTCGACCGCACACCCGTGGAGCATGTGGTTCTGGTCGATGTACCGAAGCGCCGCTCCTATATGCACCTCGACACCGTTTTTACGTTTGCAGGACGCGACACCTGCGTCGTTTTCCCGCCGCTTTTTCTGTACGACGATCCAGGCAACGTTGTCCACTTCAGACCGGGTGATGCACCAGGGAGGTTCGTCTCTGAAGTGCGGCCTCGGCTGAAGGGCATGCTCGAAGACTTGCTGGGCCATTCGTTCACCTTCGTCCCGTGCGGCGGCGAAGACCGGCTCAGCCAGGAACGCGAGCAGTGGACCGACGGAGCTAACTTCTTCGCCATCGCGCCAGACGTGGTCATCGGATACGAGCGCAACGCAGGTACTTTTGCGGAGATGCAACAGCATGGCTACCGCGTGGTCCAGGCCACCAACTTTCTGCTGGAACACGCCAATCAGCCATACGAACCCGGCGAAAAACTCGCCATCAAACTTGGCGGCACCGAACTCTCTCGGGGTCGCGGCGGCCCCCGCTGCATGACGATGCCGATCACGCGAACTGCTGAGAAAGGGTGAACGGACGAGAGGGAGAAAGGGAGCAATATCTTCTCTTCTTCTCCCTTTCTTTCTTTCTCCCACTCTCCCTTTCTTACTATGAGTCTATCCCTGCTACTGGAACCAGATCGCCGCTGGATGAAGAAGGCATTGCGCGAGGCCGAGCGGGCCTTCGAGCAGGGCGAGGTGCCTATCGGAGCCGTGGTGGTCAAGGATGGGCAACTTATCGGGCGCGGACATAACCTGGTCGAGACGCTGGGTGATCCCACGGCCCATGCCGAGATGATCGCCATCACCGCTGCCTGTGAAACCCTCGGCGATAAGTTTCTGAACGGCTGCACGCTTTACGTAACGCTCGAACCCTGCCCTATGTGCGCCGGGGCCCTCGTGTGGGCGCGGCTCCAGCGGCTCGTCTTTGGCGCGTTCGACGACAAGGCTGGCAGTGCCTCCACCCTCTACAACATCCCGCAAGATGCCCGGCTGAACCATCAGGTAGAGATTGTATCTGGTGTGGAGGCCGAGCAGGCCCAAGGGCTCCTGCAAGATTTCTTCCGGCAGCGCCGCATCCGTCGCTGAGCTACATGCTCACCCGAATTTCTCGAAACAGACCGCTTTGGGGCCGGGTTTGATGAACCAGCACATCAAACAGAGAGCGGTATGCTAGACGTTGTCATCATAGGAGCAGGGCCGGTCGGGCTGGCGTGCGGCATTGAGGCCAGACGCCAAAACCTCGACGCGCTCATCATCGACAAGGGCGCACTGGTCAATTCTTTTCTTGGCTACCCGACCAACCTGGAGTTCTTTTCCACGCCCGACCTGATGGAGATCGGCAACCATCCCTTTCCTACACTCCGTTACAAACCTATCCGCGAAGAGGCCCTCGAATACTACCGCCGCGTGGCCGAAGCCGAAAACCTCAACCTGCGGCTCTACGAGCGCGTGCTGCGCGTCAAAGGTATGGACGAGAGCTTCACCGTCGTTACCGAGAAAGACGAGATTCCCTGCCGCAAAGTGGTGGTAGCCATTGGCTTTTTCGATGCGCCTAACCTGCTGAACGTACCGGGCGAGGAATTGCCCAAGGTAACGCATTACTACCGTGAACCATTCGCCTATGCCGGGCAGCGCGTGGCCGTCATAGGAGCCAAAAACTCCGCCGCCAAAGTAGCACTCGACTGCTACCGCCATGGTGCCGAGGTGACGCTGATTCATCGGGGCCCTGAATTGTCTGACCGCATTAAATACTGGATCAAGCCAGACCTGGAAAACCGGATCAGGGAAGGCAGCATCCGTGCCTATTTCAACACGACGGTGACGGCCATTGAGCCAGAGCAGGTTGTGCTGAATACGCCAGACGGACGCGAGACGCTGCCCAACGACTGGGTCATCGCGATGACCGGCTACCGCCCCGACTACCCCTTCCTCGACGCCCTCGGTATCGCTACTGAAGACGATCCTGCCGCCACGCCGGTCTACGACGACGAAACCTTTGAGACGAATCGTGAGGGAATGTATCTGGCGGGCACGGTCTGCGGCGGGCTACGCACCGGGCGCTGGTTCATTGAGAACGGACGGTTTCATGCCGGGCAGATCATGCAGCACATCGCTACCGGCAACGTCACGCCCCAAGAACTAGCCGAGCAGACCTGGAAAACGGCGGAGTAGATTGCTCCTAAAGCGCCTCTAAAATCTGGCGGGCCCGGTCATTGTTCGGATCGATAGCCAAGACTTTTTCGGCATAGGTGCGGGCCAGCGCGTAGTCCTCGTTGCGGAAATGAGCAAGAGAGAGGTTGAGCAGACCATCAAGATAGACGGGGTTAACCGCCACAGCCCGTTCCAACAGATCGATGGCTCGGGGCAGGTTGTCTATGTTTAGGTAAAATGTGCCCAGGTTGCCCAGCGCAGTGGCATTGTCAGGAGCGGCGGCAACGGCCTGCTCGAACTGCTCACGGGCCTGCTCCATCTGCCCCTGGGTCGCATAGTAGAGGCCCAGGTTGCCACGCGCTTCGGTATAGTCCGGGTTCAGCTCCACGGCCTGCTTCAACAGGGTTTCGGCCTCCTGGAATTGGCCCTGCTGCAGATAAGCCGTGCCCAGGTTGTAATGGGCTTTCTCCAGCCACGGCTGCTCCTCCACGGCTTGCTGATACTGTACGACAGCCTCACCGAGGCGACCCTGCGTTTCGAGGAACCGTCCGTAGTTGAGACGCACATCGGCCAGCGCAGGCTGAATGGACAAGGCTTGCTCATAAAGTTGTGTGATTTTTGCTGGATCGCGACGAGCCCGCTCATAGGCTTGCGCCAGCGTGTTGAGCCGCTCGGGGACGCTGGGATCGATACGCACGGCGGCTTCCAGCAAAGGAATAGCCTGCTGCACCTCGCCCAGATTCAGACGTGTGAGGCCCGTCAGGAACTGTGCCTCGCCATGCTCAGGATCTTCGGCAAGAACGCTTTCCAGCTGCGTAATTCCTTTTCGGAGCGCCAATGTGTCGCCCTGTTGTGTGCCGTATACGAGGTAGGCCATCCCCTCGTAGAGCGGCGAAGCCTCGTCCCGGTCAAAGTAGGGCCGCAGCACAGGCGGCTCGTGCGTGGCAGCAGGAGCAGGTAAGGCCGGCTCTTTGGCGACGACGCGGATCCAGTGGTCGGTGAAGGAAGAGTGGGGCGCTTCTTCCACGTCCACCTTGGGCATGTGGCAGGAATAACAGTCGGCAGAGGCCGTGTGGATAGCACGGGTCTCCTCCGTTTCGAACGACGCATGTAGCGCAGCCGGCGCATGGCAGGATTGACACGTCTCGTTGAAATAGGCTGGGCCTTTGGTCCGAAACCCTTCGTGCGGATCGTGGCAGGTCACGCAATCCAGTGGGCGAGTTGTCTGCTGCGTGGCAATGAAGCAGGCGCTTCGTTGCATACGGTCGGCGTGCGAGATGACAGAAATCTGATCGGTAGTCTCAGGCGTCTCGGCAGCGAAGAGGACCAGATGGGCCGCCAGTGGCTGTGACGGCAGAAAGTCGAACGCCTCCCGCCCTTCGCGCAGAAAGGAAACCGTTGTGCTTAAGTGGCACTGCTGGCACACATCCAGCCGACGATCCAGCGACAGGTGCGCCGGGTTGACGATGGTCGAATCGACGGCAGTAGCAGGCTCTGGGTCGGCGAGGCGGGCCTCAACATGTAGCTCACCGGGACCGTGACACCGTTCGCATCCGATGCCGTCCGGCACGCTCGTGTACTTGCCCTCAGCGAACGGCACCGACTCGGGATAGCTGTTGTGGCAGGCCATGCACCGATCTAGTACCAGACGGTCGAAGCGACCGTTTTGCTCGTCGTAGCCCGGGCTAAAATCCCACCGTTGCTGCTGGGTGTACCATGTCACCGGCAGTTCGTAGAGCCGCCCATTTTGCTCCGTCAGGTAGGTCCGCGCCGCTGTTCCGCTGCCTACCACATACTGCATCTCGCGCACGAGTTGATGGGTCTTTTGCCCTGCTTCGTCGCGCCGGAATTCTTCCTGGAAGAAGCGATTGCCCTCGCTGTAGATCCGATAGCTAAATCCGCTCGCCTCGTGTGTTAGTGTCACACCGGAGAAATCTTCAACTACGTTTTCTGGCGTTAACGGATAATACGACTGCGCCATCCCGTGCGCCTGATAGCCGCGGTAAAGGTCTTCGTGGCACGAAAAGCAGGCGTCATCACCCGCGTAGGCTACCTCTTCCCGCACATTGTAAAAGCCTGATGTTTCTATCTGGGCTGTCTCAACAGGCGTTGATTCGGGTTGAGATTCTTCATCGCCACTGCCACACGCTGCCAGCGAAAGCCCAAGAACCATGTATAAAACGGAGTAAAAACGGTGCATGGAAGAGCAACCCTATCAAGATGTCATCTCGCCCCAAGAACGACACAGCACGCGGTGGGGTTCTGCTTTTCATCTATCTCTAACCCAAGTTTGGACCTATAAAAATGGGTGTCATCGCGAGGAGCAAAGCGACGAAGCAATCTCGTGCGTCAAGCATGTCGCCTTTCCAGCGAGATGGCCGCGCTCCCGTTGGTCGCTCGCAATGACAAATAGGAATAGGTCCAAACTTGAGTTATCTCTATTTGGTTCTATCCCACAAAAAAAACGGGGTAGGCCGTTGCGTTGGCCCACCCCGCTTTGCAGAACATGGTTCGACGTGATGCTTACAGCGTGACGCTTGCTGTGATCATGTTGACGCCGTCGAAGAAGTCCGTCGAGCGATAGGCGTAGTCCACGTTGAAGCGGGTGTCGCCCAGGTTCAGGTTCAGACCAGCGCCGAAGTTGGTGCCGGTGTAGAACGTGTTGTCCATGTCGCTCTGCAGTTGGTAGCTACCCCGGACGTACAGGATCTCCAGCAGGCCTACTTCCAGGCCAGCGGCATACTGATCTTCCTCGAACGAGTTCGAGCGGAAGTTGCCGAGGACGGTTACCACGCTGCTGGCTCCAATCGGGCGCGAGTAGGCAACCCCAAAGTTGAGCAGCGACGGCAGTTCGAAGTCAGCGCCTTCGAGCGTTACCGCGTTCGGCGTGGCATTCCCGCTCTGGCTGGGCAGGCGGATGAGTTGGACGAGGCCATCGCCACTGTAGGCCATCTGCGGGCCGAGGTTCTTCAGGCTCACGCCAAAGCGCAGACCCGATTCGCCGACCGTGTAGGTCATACCAGCGTCGAAAGCCATGCCGGTGGCACCCACATCATCAATGTTCTCACTGAGCACCTTGGCCGTAACACCTGCCGAGATGCGATCCGTGAACTGACGGGCGTAAGACAGGCCCGCGGTGACGTATGAGGCCGACCAGGTGACCGATGAGATCTCCGGTTGCTCTTCCGTCTGCAACGGAATGTCACCGAAATCCCAACTCATCAGCGACAGGGCAATGTTGTTATTGCCAAAGTTCTGCGCCACGCCGAGGTAGTTCACGCCGATGTCGGCCACATATTCCATGCGGCTAAAGAGGGCGTTGGTACCTCCGTTGGCGGTCAGACCAGCCGGGTTGCTGAAGAGCACCTCTACGCCCGACATGTCGGACAGGCCAGAGGTGGTGGTGGTGCCTAGCGCGGCGGTGCGAGCGGTGATCGGAATAAGCAGGTAATCAGCGCCTGCCGTCCCCCGTCTCCGGTCCTTCTGTGCCTGGGCGTCTGGCAAGGCAAAAGCCGCCAGAAAGGCTGCTACCAGACAATATGCGAGCAGCTTCGTTTTCATAGAGTTAAACCTCCTATTTCAAGCTTCTATTAAGCACGGTGGGAAAGGGCATTAGAGCAGGTCAAGCTGGATACGCTTCTTGATCACGCCAAACTTAATGACCTTGCTACCGACCCCGGGTACCTCCACATGAACGAGGTAGATACCACTGGCGATGGGCAGTGCGGCCTCCGTTTGGAGATCCCACTCCAGGGTCCGCTCGGGGCCGCTCTTGACGAGCGTGCGGATGAGCGAACCACTGAGGGTAAAGACGCGGATCGTAGCTTCTTCCGGCATGTTGGTGAAGCGCACCAGATCGCTCAGGTTGCTCACCTCATAGGTCGAGGCCCCTTTGTAGGGGTTCGGCACGATGCCGATCTCGTCCAGGCTGGCTTCCTGCAGCGCTTGGTCTGGCGCGGTCGTGCCCAGGCCCGTCGTGTTAATTGTGAAGACGTCGCCCGGCTGGTTCGGCTTGTTGGTCACGTAGCGGATCGTCGTGCCCGGCTCTGGTAGAGCTTGGTCGTAGGGAGCTTCTGCACCACCGTTCCAGTTGACAATCACCTGCCGCGCAAAGATCTCATGGAGACCTGCAGCACCACCGGCAAAGAACTCATTGTAGCCGCCTTCGCCAGGAGCAGGCTCATCACCATAATAGAGCCAGTAGATCCAGTCAGAGGTAGGATCGTCTGCTCCACCTGAAACCGGGTGATCACCCCCAATGTCAAAGACGAAATCTGCTGTGCCATTACCACATGCTGTCTCACAAATTCCAGCAATCAATCGCACATCGTCGCTGGGGTCATCCGGCGTATTAATGCCGGTGCGCCATATCTCGAATGGCACCTCAACAACAACACCATCTTCAAACCGACGATAAGAGAGGCAATCATCAGCCGTAACCTCACCATCAATGGTAGCGGCGCACTCCTCCGTGAAGCGAATCTCGTAGTCGTAGGGACCGAGTTCGCTGTACCCTTGGCCACGGGTCTCAAAGGCACGGGAATTATAGGAAGCGAAGGTTCCATCGCCCCCACCGGCGTTGATGCCCCAAGCACCTTCGCCGACCTGCTGATTACTGGAAGGCCGATCATTCTCACCATCAGGCGGCAGACCGTCGAGGGTCGGGAAACCGTTGCTGTTGAAGGCAAAGGCTCCCATTTCGAACGGATCAAGGGGACCCGCAGCGTTTGAGATGGCAAAGAAGTTCTTGATACCCGCCGACGGACCGGTGATGCTGAAGTTTAGCCCGTCGATGAGCAGCACGCCTTCTCGCTGCGGAGCAGGTGTCTGTGTGCTCGAGCCGTTGAAGACCACCTCGCCATCGCGAAGCACATCGTACGTCAGGCACGTTGCAGACTCGCTTTTCGAGGCTGATGTCAAAACCTCGCCATTCACGCCCATGGGCCGATTATCGGCCTCTTCTTCGGTGAATACTTGCCGGGCGAGTGCCCCGCCAGCCGGGTTCGAGCATTCGTAATTGTAATACCGAACCGTATACTCGGCGTCACGCACCGCACCGGGGTTGACCACATCAACCGCCACAACGCCGTCGCCGACGTTTGCATCGCTCCTGGCCGCCACGCGGTCTGGATCGCCCAGGTCAGAAGCCAGATCTACGGCTTCCTCCGAGAGGATATTGCGGGACCGCGACGGGATCACCGTAATACGGCTAAGCGGACCATTGTACACCTTGTTCACATCGGTGTCGCCATTGTAGGCATAGGCCTGCACGCCGAAGTAGTACTCCTCGTAGTTAGTCAGTCCATTGACAATGTGGTAGTTCTGCGTTCCCGTATCGCTACCACGTGCCGTGATTTCGATCAGGCCCGTCGGCCCCGTTTCCCTCACTTCACCCACACCGTTCTGCACGTCATAGGTGGCCAGCAGAGTCGCCGTGGTCGGGTCAAACTCGTTGGTCGTGAACTGAAGGACGCGGTAGCCTTCGAAGTTATAGGTGGTATCGGGGCCGAACGAGAACGGGTTGTCTACCTCGTAGCGCTCCAGGTAGTTGTTGTCGCTGGGCAGATAGTCCCAGGTCAGCACCACCTGCTCGTCGAGTTCGGTGGCCGTCACACGCGGCGCGGCAGGGCCGGCCGGGATCTGGAAGTTGGCGTCGAAGGCCGACTGGGCCAGCGCGTCCGCGGCCTTCATCGCGGTGACGGAAGACAGGTTGTCGCTGCCGCGTGCCCAGACGATACCGTAAACGATCTCCTGCACATCACCCGGGTTGAGCGTAAACGGCCCGGTGGACATCAGGAAGCGACGGTCACTCGGCGTGTTCGCCGTGCCGTTGTCGTCGATGTTGTATTCGCTCCAGAACTCCTGCGTGGCAGGTTCGCCAGGATACATGAAGTCTGCCGTTCCAGAACATGGGCCCGGTGGCAGATCGGGGTGTCCGTTGCCACCAATGCACATCCGCTGGTTGTCCTGCCAGATGCCCTGGAGGTAGTTGTACCAGTCCGTCGTCCGGCCACGCGGGTTGCCGATGACGCTGCCATCGTTGTTATAGTACATGAAGCGCGTCATCTTCAGACGCGTCTGGTTCTCGTGCACGGTGCCATCTGGATCCGTAAAGGTCTGGCCGGGCGCATCTACCAGGGGCCCCTGGAAGAAGTCGTAGCCGAGGGCTGGTGCAGGCGAGCCGTAGCCGTCGCTGCCTTCGTCTTCGTTGTCGGCGTTGTAGACGAAGCCGAGACCCAGCGTGGTGTCGCTACCCACATAGTCATCACTGGCGTTGCCGAGGTCGGGGTCCGACCAGATGCCAAACCACGTGTCAGTCAGCGGCTGGCTGCCTTTGTAGGTAAGCTCGTACTTGTAAAAGGTCGTGTTACCCAGGTCACCAGCCAGGTTAAAGGCAAAGGCCGAGACCCGAATCTCCATACCAATAGGCGGGGTGCCGGTGTTTTCGTGGACGGCACCCACATCGTTCATGATCCACCAGGCCATCTGGTCGCCCAGGATGTCCGGGCGGTCGCCACCGGCGAGGTTGTAGTTGTTCGGGTCGCCATCGCCATCGAGCACAGGCGCGCCGAGCTGATAGGGCCAGTTTTCGATGTCCGGCGTGGCTCCGTTGCCTGCCTCATAGTCATTGATCTGTTCGCGGCTGACCAGGTAGATGTGGTCATACACCGCACAGTCGGCGGGCGGGTTGCCGGCGGCGTCGAGCGGGCCAGGCCAGTATTCCCAGTTGCCATAGGCCTGGGCGGCCGAGCGTACCTGGTTGCCGGTCTTTCCGGCGATCCAGATGCCGGAAGCAAAGATGCCGTTGGGCGAGATGGGCTGCCCATCGGGGGCGCGGGGCACGTTGTATACGTTGCCTGCGCCGCGCCAGAAGAGGCCGCCGTTGTTATAAAGTCGCGCCCGCACGTTGTTAACGGTCAGGTCGACGGTGGACGCCCCGAGCCGACAATCGCCGGGGGTCTGGGCGGATGCCGGTACTGCCAGCAACGGCAACACCAGCAACGCCAGCAGGGCGTAGAAATACAGTCTATAGTTGTGCATGTACGATACCTCGTAAATAGCCAATTTCGGAGATGCAAGAAGACCATCCCGGCTGGAGGGAAGGGCCATGAGGCCCCCTCCCTCCAGCGAGATGCCATCTGTTTTAGAAGTTCAGACGGACGCCCAGACGAATCTGACGCGGGATGCCATAATTAAACGGGCTTTCCAGACGCGTATCATAGTAGAAGTTCGCGGGGGTACCAGCCGGATAGTCGGCCTGTCCGCCCGGCGACGCCAGGTAGCCGTCGTCGTCAGGCAGACCGGTGAATCGGTAGACGTTAATCACGTTATCCGAGTCCAACAGGTTCTGCACCCAGAGGTACGCCGTCAGGCGGGTATCTCCGGTGAGCGGGAAGGCCCGGTCCACACGCAGGTTGACGAGCGTAGAGGCCGGAAGCTGCTGCCCGTTGATCTCGCCTCGCAGGCCCGTCTGACGGACCGTCTGGTTGCGCGGGAAGGGTTCGAGCCGGGCAGAGTAGGGCTGCCCACTCTTGAACGTAGCCAGCACGTTGAACCCGAAGTTCTGGAGCAGATGCGCCCCGAAGATCATCGGGCCTTCTTCCGCGCCGAGGCGATAGTCGAACGACACGTTCGCCGTATGGCGGCGGTCGAAGTCCAGCGGCGAGAGGAACGTGGGCACGAACGGGCTGGCTTCGCGGAGCCAGAAGATTTGAGCTGTCGTGTTGGCATCCGAACCTGTACCCTGCGCGAACGAGAGCGTGTAGTTCACGTTCATCGCAATGTTGTTCGTCCGGCGCAGGTCAAACTCAATCTCAGCGCCTTTGACCGTCCCGAAGTCGACGTTCTGGAACGTCGAGTAGTTGTTCGGGAAGACGTTCTTGAAGGCACGCCGCTGGATGAGGTTGTCGATCTGGCGGTAGAAGCCCGAAAGCTGGATGGCCGCGGTGGCCCCGATACGCTGGCGGAAGCCCACCTCGTACTCAGTGGTTTTCTGCGGCTCCAGGTTCGGGTTGCCAATGGTGCCCGAGCCTTCGAGGCGGTTCAGGAAGCCTTCGAGCGAGGTACGGTTGGACGTCGGGCGCTGCGTGAGCACGTCATAGTGCGCAAAGAACAGCGCCTGGTCCGTCACCGGGAAGGTCATGCCGATACGCGGCTGGAAGTTGACCTGCGGCTCGTAGTCTTCAAAGACCTCTTCATAGAGCGTGCCCGACTGGAACCCGTCTTTGAGCCGTGCAGAACCACGCGTGACGATTTCGTTCGCGTTGGCAGGCTGGCCGTTCGGGTTGTAGAACTGCCCTTCCAGGTCTCGGTATCCGACCACATCGTTGCCGCTAAAGTAGACCGCATAGTCGCTGCCGACGTTGCTGGGCGCGCCGCCTACATCTTCTACCCGCTGAATGGGCGAGAGGGCATAGGGGTCGCGCAGCACACGCTGGTTGTTGTCGAACACATCGACGCGGAAACCAATCTGGAGCACCAGGTCACGATACTCAATCTTGTCCTGGATGTAACCGGCATAGTAGATCGGCTCGTACGGAGCCAGGTCGGTGTTCGTGCGGTCGTTCAGGCCGGGGATGTCCTCACCGTCTACCTCTACCGTACCGTTGTAATTATACCCGTAGTAGGTGACATGGGGGATGAGGTTGTTATAGGGAATGTCCGTGTAGTTGCTCACGGCGTTCTCTTCCCCCGCCTCCACATCGCCATCGTCGAAGTACCGGGCAATGCCTGCGATGCTGTTGATATCGATGCGGCGTTGTGTAAGCTGCTCGTACTCGCCACCAAACTCGATCTGATGTACGCCAACCTGCGTGGTCGCGTTGGCCGTCATACGGAACTGCTCGTTGTGGCCTTTCGCATAGTCCGTGATGAGCGTACCCGGCGAGTTGAACTGCGAGAAGACGCTACCCGGCAGGGTCCCGTCGCCATAGCGCTGCTGGTAGGTCGAGTCTGCCTGGTTGAAGAGCAGGTACCGTGCAGCCACCGCGTTGGTCGGATGGTTGATGTCGCCATAGAAGATGACATCCTCGATATTCGACGAGAAGTCGGGATCGTAGAACTGGAACTGATAATCCGTATAGTCTACCTGCAACTGATAGAAGGTGCTGTTAGACAGATAGTGGGTCCAGTTCAAATAACCACGTACCGTCTGCTGATCGGTCTGCGTGAAGTCACCCACATTGAAGAGCGAACTGGCAAAACCATAATTGCTGATGGCCCGTTCCGCATACTGACCTCCGAGACGCAGCCGTACCGACTGAATCGGACTGATGGTGAGGTTGCCGCCAATGTCGTACAAGGTGATGTCGTCATTGGGCTTGGCAGCCTCCCGCACAAAGTCGTCCTCATTCAAAAACTCTGCCGCTGAGGTTGGGTTCAGCGAAACCAGGGTTTCGCCTTCGCCCAGTGGTAGCTGCGCCATGACCTCGTCGAGCGAGGTGCCGGGTGCGACCGTGGGGAACGGCACCTGCCGCACATTACCTTCGGCATCCGCAATGCTGATGACCTGCGGTTGGTTCAGGATCTCGTTCAGGCGGTTCTCGGGAAGCTGATAGGTCTCAATGGCGCGGGGGTCCTGATCGGCCTGCCGCTGGAACTCACCAGAGAGGAAGAAGCTCAGCTTGTCGCTGAAGAGCGGCCCGCCGATCGTTGCCGAGGCCAGGTTATACCCGTAGGCATCAAGCGCTTCGGAGGTGACTGCCTCCAGGCTACCGAAGAAGTTCGGACGGCCGCCTTTCGTCGATACCGAGATGATACCGCCCATCGCGTCGCCGTACTTGGCCGGCAGACCACCGATGAGCATTTCCTGCTCGGCAATACTGCTCTGCGTCACGCCGATGTTGCCGATGACTTTGACGCCATCCACATAGTACGTGACATCCTGGCTACGGCCGCCGCGGATGTTCAGGCTGGAGGACCCTTCATTGCTGACGACACCAGCCTGCACGGAGGCTACGCTGGCGACGCCACGAATGGGCAGGTTCTCAATCTCCTCTCCAGTGATAACGCGAGGCGCGCCGAGGGCGTCCTTCTGAATCAGCGGGCGTTCGTACTCAACGACGATCTCGTCGAGTTCCAAGCCGGGGCTCAGTTCGAAATTCTGATCGCGGGTATACCCGGCATTGATCTCGACATTCTGGACCGTTACCGTCTGATAACCGACGAACGATGCCTGGATGTTGTAGGTGCCTACCGGCACGCCGATGATGAAGTAACTGCCATCAACGTCGGCGGCGGTGCCAAGGGTGGTGCCTTCGAGTACCACGGTGGCACCCGGCAATGGGTCACCCGTCTGCGCGTCAGTGATGATGCCAGCCAGCTTACCGGTATTCTGGGCAAAAGCCAGAACCGGCATCGCCAGCAGCAAGAGCACAAACGCACTCCATTTGCGTAACATAAGTCTACCTCCTCTGTGTGTAGTGAGTGGCTGAAAGGCCTGAAATTGAAGCCAGCACCTGTCTCCCGTTGGGTACTATGGGCTTCAAGCTAGCGTCTGATTAAGAAAAGCCGATCTACGAAAATACACCGGTGGGCGGTGGGCTATAGCTCCTCAGGTTCCTGCAACGTAGATAAGCATGCTTTCTGAAGGTGGGAAGACAGAAAGGACGCAAGCTGCGGATGTGAGGGTAAGAAGTGCTGTAGCCTTTTTTCGATAGGACGGCCCCTCCGTTGGGGTTTTCTATTTTAGTTGACCTTTCAAAGATGCGAGGGAAAATATAGAGGGATGCACTTCCTTTGTCAAGGCATTATTAGTGCACTATGACGAAGTGGTAAAGAAGACCCTCCTGCGCTGCACCTCTGTATGCGGCGGCAAAGGTACACAAAAAGGCCCATACAAACCAGGGCAGGGATTATTGCCCCGTATCTTGGGTCAGGCTACCAGATCATCGATCCATTGTAGCAGTTCCTTGCGCCCGCGCTTGTCTTTGGCCGAAGTCAACACGAACGGCACTTCCATCGCCGCCTTACGAAGCACCTTTTCTACCTCGGCCTTGCTCTGCGCCCGCTGGTTGCCGGAGAGCTTGTCCGTCTTGGTCAGCACGATGACGTAGGGCACCGGGCTACTTCGCATGACGGCCATCACGTCCATGTCGAGCGCGGTGGGCGGGTGGCGGCTGTCGATGAGGTGAAAAACCACGCGCAACGGCTCGCGCTCGGTGAGGTACTGCCCGATGAAATGCCCCCACTTCTCGCGCTTTTTCTTGGAAATCTTGGCGTAGCCGTAGCCGGGGAGATCCACAAAGTACAGCGCGTTGTTGACCAGATAGAAGTTGAACTCCTGCGTCTTGCCCGGCGTGCCGCTCGTCCGCGCCAGCCTGCTCCGCCCCACCAGCATGTTGAGCAATGAACTCTTGCCCACATTGGAGCGCCCGACGAACGCGACCTCAGGCACGCCCTCTTCCGGCAAGTGCTTCCACTGGGAAGCCCCCTTCACAAACTGTACGTCGGAGATGTTCATGTGGGTTGCGTGTTTTGCGTTCCGGGTTTCGGGTCGTGCGTTCTAGGGCTGAGGTTATGTTTTTGCCAGATTGGTGTCTTTATCTACCACGCATGTTCAATGACAACTTAATGGATATCCTATGGCTACTTTTCACGGTTTCGAAGACATCAACGCCTGGCAAAACGCCCGCGAGCTTACCCACAGGATCTATGATGCATCAGGACATGGCCCGTTCGCTAAAGATTTCCCCTTGCGCGATCAGATTCGACGGGCGCGTATTTCCATTATGTCCAATATAAGCAGCTAAGAGAAAGTAATGCGGTATTTCGTGCCAACCCCGACCAGGATCTCGTCGAGGGCTTGCTTGAGCGTCTTGACACTCTTGTATGCCGAAAACAGCATCCATAAATACTTGATCTTCCTCCACAAATGCTCAATCAGGTTCAACTCCGGCGAATACGATGGCAAAAAGTACAGGTGCAAAC
>DATGCC010000047.1:0-4287 GCA_035312345.1 Rhodothermales bacterium | reverse complement strand
GCCAGGGAACCCTCTGGGTAGGCACAGCCGGCGGTGGCGTGGACCGTATGGATAAGGAGACGGAGACGTTTCGGCGCTACCCGAATGGCCCGGCACACGACCTCCTGGATATCGCTGAAGATCACGACGGACACCTCTGGATTGGCACGCGGGGCGGGGGGCTTTTCAGGCTTGCCCCGGACGGCTCCGATGAGGCGTTTTTTACCCGCTTTCTGAACGACCCGACCGATGCGCGAAGTCTGGGTGGCAACGATGTAAAGGCTGTGCTCGTCGACCAGCAAGGCATGATTTGGGTTGGGACGGAGAAGGGATTGAGCCGCCTCGACCCACGGGATACCGACGCCGGCTTTACGCACTATCCCCATGAACCGGATCGCCGTGCCGGGCAGATAGACCGCAGCGTTACCGCCCTGTACGAGGAGACCGATGGCACACTCTGGATCGGCTCGTTCCTGGGCGTCAGTCGGTTTGATCGCCAAACGGAACGATTTACCCACTATTACCACAAGTTCAACGAGTTTCGGTATGGCTGGGGCGTCGTGTGGCACATCGTACAAGATCCGGCGGGATACTTCTGGCTCGCCACGCCAGCCGCCTTGATGCAGTTCGAGCCGGCCACTACCCACTACACGTACTTCCAACACGACCCGCTCGCCCCGGAGAGCCTCAGCGACAATTTCATCAGAGCCCTGTTTCAGGATCAATCTGGCATCCTGTGGATCGGGACGAACGGCTATGGCCTCGACAGCCATAACCCCCGTGCCAACCGATTTCAGACGTTTCGGCGTCCGGTCAACCCGGCCTCCCGCCTCACCGGGTTCAGCATTCGGATGCTGTTTGAGGACGCCGATGAGAATGTGTGGATCAGCGCCGGGGTGCTGTACAAATGGGATCGGAAGATGGGCACCTTCACCAGTTTTGAAACCCGTTCAGATCATCCCGAAGCATTTGGCAATACGGGTGTCTGGTCGATGGTTCAGGATCGGCAAGGGCGGCTGTGGGTGGCGAGCTATGAAGGGATATATCGCTACGATCTTGACACACAAACCTACCAGCGCTTCTTTCACGATCCGCAGGACCCCGGTGGGCTGCCGGAGAAAATAGTGTTTGATGTTTTCGAAGACCGGGATGGTGGCATCTGGGCCGTTACCGAGAACTATGTGAGCAGGCTGACAGATGCCGCATTGGGCCGCTTTCAGTCTTATCAATACACGGAGCAAACAAGCATCGGCGAGTTTACCTTCCCCGCCACCTACCAGGATGCGCAGGGGTATCTCTGGCTGGCTTCTCAGCAGGGTCTTGTGCGTTTCGATCCGGTGAACGGGTCCTTTCGTCACTACCGCCATGATCCCGGTCAGCCGAGCAGCCTGAGCAACGATATTGTGCTTTCGATTTGCCCGGACCCCGAAGAGCCGGACCGTTACCTGTGGCTGGGCACCTCCGGGGGTGGCCTGAACCGCATGGATCTGGACGCCGAGACCTTTCAGCACTTCACCGAAGCAGACGGGTTGCCAAACAACGTCGTCTATGGCGTGCTTGCGGACGAGGCCGGGCACCTGTGGATGAGCACCAACAAAGGCCTCGCACGCTTCGATCCACAAACGAGCACGTTCACCAATTACGATGTGCATGACGGGCTCCAAAGCAACGAGTTCAACGCGGGCGCTTATTTCAAGAGCAACCGGGGCGAACTGTTTTTCGGTGGCATCTACGGCTTTAACCATTTCTATCCCGACGCCATCACACCCAATCCCCATGTCCCCGAAATCGTGATTACCGATTTCAAGCGGGCCGGCCAGTCCGAGTCGCTTCGTGATGCTAACACGGTGCTTGACCGTGCCATCACCGAGACAGATGCCTTGCGGCTTGCCCACCGAGACAATATCATCAGCTTCGACTTCGCTGCTCTCGAATATTCTGCGCCGGAGAAGAACCGATACGCCTATATGCTGGAAGGTTTTAACGACGAGTGGATCGAGTCGGGCGCTGCGCGGACGGCCACCTACACCAACCTGCCACCGGGGACCTACACCTTTCGGGTCAAGGGCTCCAACAACGATGGCGTCTGGAACGAAGAAGGCACGGCGCTAGGGCTGGTGATAGCACCGCCGTGGTGGCGAACGTGGTGGGCCTACGCGCTCTATGCGTTGACAGCACTGGGGCTCCTCTACAGCCTGCGGGGCTACGAGATGAACCGCCTGCGGCTGAAGAGCCGCCTGGAAATGGAGCATCTGGAAGCAGAGAAGCTGCGCGAGTTGGACCGTGCCCGCAGCCGCTTTTTCGCCAACGTCTCGCACGAATTCCGCACGCCGCTCACGCTCACCGTCGGCCCGCTCGATGATGTGCTGCAAGGGTTGCATGGCAGCGTTTCTGCTGAGGCGCGGGAACAGGTGATGCTGGCACGGCGCAACGCCGAGCGGGTGCTGGATCTTGTACGTCAGATTCTGGATGTGGCGCGCCTGGAGGCAGGGCGGATGAAACTAGAGGCCCGCCGTGTGGATTTGGGAGCCTTTCTGCGGGCACAGGCACAACCCTTTCAAGCATTGGCCGAGCGCAAACTGATTACGTTTCAGGTAGAGGAATCCCCGGCTCCTGTGCTCGTATATCTCGATACCGGGCACATGGAAAAGGTTGTCGGCAACCTGCTCTCAAACGCCTTCAAGTTCACTCCCGAAAGCGGCGCGATCCACGTTCGGTTAGACGAGGTCGATGCCACCGTCCGTGTACTGGTACGAGACAGTGGCCCCGGTATTCCAGCGGACGACCTGCCGCACGTCTTCGAACGATTCTATCAGGTCAACGAGTCCACGACCCGCCTGCAACCGGGTACGGGGATTGGGCTGGCACTGGCGAAGGAATTGGTGGAGTTGCACGGTGGAACGATTGGTGTGGAGAGCGATGAGGGTTTTGGCAGCACCTTTATCGTAACCCTATGCCGGGGTCAAGCGCATCTGCAACCGGATCAGATAATAGCTACACCGGAAACCGCCGTGATGCGGCCTAGGATCCTGTCAGATGACAGCGAGGCTTTACTAGAGACTTCTTCGGGCGATGGTCTGACATGGGAACGAGGAGAGGGGAAAGAGGGAGAAGATGTCACAACCGTGCTCATCGTGGAGGACCATGCCGAGGTGCGGGCCTACGTACACAAGCACCTCGCGCCCCATTATCGTGTGGTGGAGGCGAGCGATGGCGTAGATGGACTCGAAAAGGCCCGACGACTTCTGCCCGACCTCATTGTCTCGGATGTCATGATGCCGGAGATGGATGGGTATGCCCTTTGCCAGATGCTCAAATCTGATCCCGAAACGAATGGCATCCCGGTGATTCTGCTGACGGCCCGCGCCGCGCCCGAAGACAAGCTGGAAGGCTTGCAGGGAAAGGCGGATGATTTTATAACGAAGCCCTTCGAGGTGCAGGAACTACTGGCGCGTATAGATAACCTCATCGGCTCACGCAAACACCTCCGCGAGCGATTTCGACAGGAAGGCATGGCCCTCGTGCTGGGTATGGATGAGACGGCTCCCGTGCTCCAGCCCCGTACGGTAAATGTGACTTCGCCCGAGACCGCGTTTCTAGAGCAGGTGCAAGACGCCATCGAAGCGCATCTCAGCGACGAACTGTTTACCGTGGAGCGGCTGGCTGAAGCCGTGGGCGTAAGCCGGGGCCACCTCCACCGGCAACTCAAGGAACTCGTCGATCAGACACCCTCTGAGGCGATCCGTACGATGCGGCTGGAGCGGGCGGGGCAGTTGCTGAAAGCAGGGGCTGGTACGGTGAGCGAAATCGCCTACGCGGTCGGGTTCAAGAGCCTCGCGCATTTCTCCAACGCTTTTCTAGATTATTACGGCTGCCGGCCCTCAGCTTATCCTTCAGCGCACCGTGCAGCGCTATAGGCCTTTCATTTGTTCAGGTGTCACAAAAATTTGCGCCCAGGTCACATATGACGTGGAGACAAAAGATGAGGACCTAGCTGTAAGGTGTCTTTGGCTGCGATAGTAGAAATTAGATGGCATCGTGGGGACAGCCCAGGAATCAGAGAGCGTGTCCCACCCAGCTACATCTTAAGTCATCTAGGAAGGAGGCAAGCCAACATGAGCACAAAAGACGACGTTCGCAAAGCATCAGAAGATTTCTACGCCGCGCTGAACCGCATGGCGAACGGGGATGCAAGCTCTATGACGAACATCTGGTCGCACGAAGCAGAGGTGACGGCCATGCACCCAATTGGCGGTCGGCACGTCGGCTGGGATGCGATCAAGGAATCGTTTGAGCAAGTAGCCCAAA
>DATGCC010000046.1:0-2364 GCA_035312345.1 Rhodothermales bacterium | reverse complement strand
CTGGGCGCGCTGGTGAGGCGCAACGTGTTGTAAAGTTCGAGACGGTTAAACTCGCGCCGTGCATGCTGCTGCACGCCCGCCCCATAAGCCAGCAACGCCGTCAGTGCCGCCACGCCAATCATCACGCCCACGAGCGTCATCACGCTCCGCGACCGGTTGCGCCGCAGGTTGGCGAGGGCGAGGCGGAAAAGGTCGGCGAAACGCATTCTTGGTGGATAGTAGAGGGTGGATAGTGGATAGTAGTTCTGAAGACGAGAACCTATCCACTATCCACTATCCATGATTCACTTTCTTTCTGCAGCCGTCCGTCGTGCAACGTCAGCACACGCTCGGCGACGTGCGCCACTTCATCGAAATGGTGCGTGGCGATGAGGATGGATTTACCTTGTTCGTAGTGGACGCGGGCCAGCAGGTCGATGATCTGCGCGCCGGTTGTGGAATCAAGGTTGCCGGTAGGTTCATCGGCCAGGAGGAGGGGTGGGTCGCCGACGAGGGCGCGGGCGATGGCGACGCGCTGTTGCTCGCCGCCGGAGAGTTCGGTGGGTCGGTGTGTCATGCGGTGGGTGAGGCCGACGAGGTCGAGGCATTCCCGAGCGCGTGCTTCGCGTAGGGCGGGAGCGATACCCGCCAGCACCAGCGGCATCGCTACATTCTCCAGCGCGGTCATCGACGCGACGAGGTTGAACTGTTGAAAAATCATACCCACCATCTCGCGCCGGAAGCGGGCCTGTGCCTTTCGTGTCAGTGTGGGAAGGTGCCAGGAGCCGACCGTAATGTCGCCTGCCGTTGGCTTGTCCATCGCCGCCAGCAAGTGCAGCAACGTCGATTTGCCAGAGCCGCTATGGCCTATCAGCGCGGTGAAGCTGTGTTCAGGAAGATCCAGTGTCACCTTGTGCAGTGCTGTGACCCGTGTGGTGCCCATCACATAGACCCTGGACACCTCACGCAGTCGGATGAAGGCGTCGGTGGTGGCAGTGGCCGGAGATCCTGAAGACATAAGACACACGGTGAGCCTGGAAGGAACCGCCTCTTCAACCGGGTCAGCCAGATCAGGTTGCCGCCAAATTAGAGACTGTACGGCGTCAGCGCTTCGTACGACAGGATCTCTTCGACCCAGACCAGTTCGCAAGCCCCATTGCCTACATCCGTGCGCTTCATGGACGAGCGCCAGCGGAAGCCGTCCTTGCCGCGCACCTGTACGAGGTAGCCTGAAAACCGCACAATCTCGCCGGTACGCACCTTCAACAGCGCAGCGCGCACCTCGTCATTGGCCGGGATCATGTGCATGTTGGAGCTGTGCTGGCTGATGTCGCGCTGTGGGATAGGAAGCTGGGTTGCCTGCCAGAAATAAAAACGACGCGCCTGCGAAATGTCGATTTGGTCAAGCACAGCTTGATCAGACATGGGTCCCCAGCCCAGTGCCAGGTCGATAGGTGACAGGTCCGACTCGCGCCCCGACCGATACCGTTTCTTGCTCAACACGCGGGCTTCTACTTCAAACCGGGCCAGCGGCTCAATGACATAGTCCCCCTTGCTTAGCAGTGGCACATCGCCCACGCTGGTTTGGAGCGGGTCGTTGGGAGCAAGAATACCGGGTGGATACTCTAACTCGGCCTGACAACCCGCGATGAGCACGAGCAGCAACAGGGCGGCACAGCGAAGGAAAGGACGGTGGAATGGCATCAGCAAAGCAAAGGTGTGGCGAACCCTTTTCATATTAGGAACGTTTTGCATTTCTGTGATAGTCGCTGTTAGCTATCAGATGCGGGTTGCGTTCCCTCTCCCGCCAGGGGAGAGAGGACTTTTTCTCCTCGTTTTGCTGAATTAGGAAAAAATCAAAGCAGCTTCTTAGCCAGGTAGGCACTGGTGTTCTATTTCGTCTGATTCCGGACCTTTATTAACCACATTCGGCACACGTATGCTCGATTTGCTACAACGCTTGTTAAGCCATCGCATCCTCGTACTCGATGGGGCGATGGGCACCATGATTCAGCGTTACAGCCTCGGTGAATCCGATTTTCGGGGCCCCCGCCTGGCCGATCATGGGCACGATCTGCAAGGCAACAACGACTTGCTCTCGATCACGCAGCCCGATGTCATCCGAGAGATCCACCATGCCTATCTGAATGCCGGGGCCGACATCATCGAGACCAACACGTTCAACGCCAACGCCATCTCGCAGGCGGATTATGCGACGCAGGGATTGGTTTATGAGATGAACCTGGCGGCAGCGCAGATCGCCCGGCAGGCAGCAGACGATTACACGCAGCAAAACCCCGACAAGCCCCGCTTCGTCGCGGGGGCGCTCGGACCAACGAACCGCACACTCTCGCTTTCGCCCGATGTCAACGATCCCGGCTTCCG
>DATGCC010000045.1:0-4093 GCA_035312345.1 Rhodothermales bacterium | reverse complement strand
CGTGCCGCCGTATCATGCCTCGAAGGGGGCGGTCCGGCTCATGTCGAAGACCGACGCCCTGCTGTACGCCGCCGACAAGATCCGCGTTAACTCGGTGCACCCGGCTTTTATCTGGACGCCCATGGTCGAGAACTTCGCCCGTGAGCAGCCGGGTGGGCTAGAAGAAACGCGGGCAGCGCTGGCTGGTTTGCATCCCCTCGGTCACCTGGGAGAACCGGACGACATCGCCTGGGGCATTGTTTATCTGGCCTCCGACGAGTCGCAGTTTGTCACCGGCAGCGAACTCGTGATCGATGGCGGCTACACCGCGCAGTAAAGCACGAGACCGCTTGCGAAATGAACCCTATTTAACCCGGAGAAATCATGGCTACCTATTTTTATGCAAAAACCCTCGACTTGCCACTCGATCAGGCCGAGGCGCTCGTCAGAGAGAAACTCCAAGAGGAAGGCTTCGGCGTGCTGACGGAGATCGACGTGAAGGCGACGCTGAAGAAAAAGCTGGATGTCGACTTCCGGCCCTATAAGATTCTCGGGGCCTGCAATCCGCAGTTTGCCTATCAGGCCCTTCAGGCAGAAGACAAAATTGGCACAATGCTGCCTTGCAATGTGGTGGTGCAGGACGCTGGCGACGGTCAGACCGAGGTAGTTGCCATCGACCCCATCGCATCGATGCAGGCTGTCGAGAATGCGCAGTTGCACCCGGTGGCCCAGGAGGTGCGCGAGCGGTTGCGCAAGGTGATTGACCGGCTGTAAAGAGTCGCGCCTGTGCTCCCGGTGGGAAGAGGGTGGATTTGCTTGCGTGTAGGGAAAAATACCACAAGCAGAGTGGACGAGATACTGCATCGGGGGCAAGGGGGTGCTGTAGGGCTGGTCATCTTCCCGTTCTGAAATTGGTAGCGTGGTCAAAAAGGCCATACATCACTCATACACAGGAGGCCACCACAAATGAACGGAGCACACTTACATCTTATGCTGAACCATCTCCCTGTGCTGGGGACGGTCTTTGGCCTGTGTCTGCTGGCGTATGGGTTGCTTGGTAAGAAGCCGTACTTGCTCAAGGTCAGTCTTGGCGTCTTCGTGCTGGTAGCCCTTGCTGCGGGAGCCGCTTATCTGACAGGTGAGCAAGCGGAAGAGGTGGTCGAGCACCTCGCGGGTATATCGGAGGCGGTTATTGAGCCACATGAAGAAGCAGCCTGGATTGCATTTCTCGGGGCTGGGATGCTGGGACTGCTGGCGCTCGGCGGGTTGATCTGGTTTCGGCAGCGCGAGGTTGCAAAAAGGTTTTCTTTGGCGACGCTGGTGCTGGCGCTGGCCATGAGCGGCTGGATGGTCTACACCGCCAACCTGGGCGGCAAGATCCACCATCCAGAGATTCGCTCTGCCGATGCCGTTTCTGCGCCGGTCTACGAAGACGCAGATGACGATTGATGCTCGATCGTAAACCACCTCACATCTAAAAGGGAAAGGCCATGATTACAAAGAAGAACGTTCAGAAAGGCGATGCGGTGAAGATCCGTTTTCAGCTTCCCGCTGAGCATGCTCAGCAGAGCGTTGCCATTGTCGGGAATTTCAACGACTGGGACGAAACGAAGGACCTGATGAAGCTGAGCAAGAAGGACGGAACCTGGAGCAGGACCCTCACGCTCGAACCGGGCAGGGAGGTGCAGTTCCGCTATTTGATCGACGGAAGCCAGTGGTACAACGATGAGGACGCAGATCGCTACCTGGCGAATGCCTTTGGTACCGAAAATGCCGTGCTCGTTCTTTGATCTTCCGCTACCGCCGACCGTTGTACGCGCGCTAAGAATCAGAGTAGGGTGCTATGAAAGACGAACAGCAAACCACGAATACAGGGAGCCTTGCGCTTCCATTCCGCCTTCAAAAAATCCTCGTGCCCACCGATTTCTCGGCCTGCGCGGATCAGGCTTTGGCCTACGCGCTGGATCTGGCGCGGCGGCACGGAGCCGAGGTGCATCTCTTGCATGTGATTGGGGCCATCGAAGGGGATGCCTACAGTCCGCTACGCCACTCGCCCGAAGCCCACGTACGGCAGGAGACGCCGGACAAGATCACCTACAACTTGCTCCAGTCGACCCTTGACAAGTACGATGCCGAGGGGGTTCATATTGAGCTGGTGAAGCGGCACGGTAGCGCGGTAGTTGCCCTGCTTCTTAAGTATGTTCAGGCGGAAGACATCGATCTGATCGTCTTGGGCACCCATGGTCGGCAAGGGGTGAAGCGCTTCATTATGGGCAGCGTGGCCGAGCGCGTCGTGCGGCAGGCTCCCTGCTCGGTGTTGACGGTGCGCGAGCAGGAAGATCCGCCTACAGAAGCGGGTGCTTCCCAGATCCAACGTATTCTTGTGCCTATCGACTTCTCCGAGCACTCGAAACCCTTGCTACAGGTAGCACAGGCGCTGGCTCTTGCCTACGGGGCTCAGCTTGATCTGCTGCACGTCATCGAGATCCCGCTCTTTGCAGGCATCTATGCAGGCCTGATGACCGCCAACGACCTAGTATCAGAGGTGAACAAGCACGCGCCGGAGCGCTTGCAGCACCTGTGGGAGCAGGAAGGGAGCGCGGAGGTGCAGGCTAAAGTGCACGTTGAAGAAGGACACGCTACCGCCCATATCGTTGACTTTGCCGAGCGGCTTGGAGTTGATCTGATTGTGCTTGCATCGCAGGGCCACTCCGGTATGGAGCATTTTCTGATCGGCAGCGTGGCGGAACGGGTTGTGCGGGTGGCTCCCTGTCCAGTGCTGACTTTGAGGCGCGTAGATGTTGACATTGAGTGTGCGCAGCCTCAGCAGGAGGCTGTCTGAATGATATGCTTTTAGCCGCTTGGCTCCGTACACGACAAAACCTTTCTTCAAGTCATCCCGATCGCAGTCGAGGGAACTCACCTGTCGAAAATAGCGCCAACGGCGAGATGTGTTTCGGGAGTCGACTACACCTTGTCTCGCCACGCGCCATGCCCGGCCAGAATAACTTGTTTGAGTTTTGTTGTAGACGGAGGTCTCTTGGGCAAATGACATCTTCCTCAGCTATGTGCACTCCACTTTAAAAATCTAGATATTAAGGTGCGGTATACTGAAGATGCCTCCTCGTTCGAGTTGATATGAAGACGCTACTGTGTAGCATACTATTGATCGGGATGGTGAGCACGGGTATGGCCCAGCCGGGGCGCATCTTGACGCCAGACGAGTGTGTTGAGATTGGATTAGAAAATAACCGCACGGTGCGTGCTGCCCGCTATGGAGCCGCCGAGGCAGAAGCCGGGTACAAAGAAGCGCGCACCCATCGCTTGCCTGTGCTCAGCGGGCAGGGTAGCTACCAGCGGTTGAGTGACAACATCCCTGACTTCGAGGTGGACTTCTCGGGTTTCCCTGGCGTAGACGAGGGGGCCTTCGAGGTGCCTGCTATCCTCAATCGCTATGATCTCCGTCTCCACGCCGAGCAGCCGCTCTTTACCGGATTCCGGCTGCACAACAGCATTCGGGCTGCTGAATATCAAGCCAATGCTGCCCAGCAAAACGTTGCGGCGACGGAGGCAGATCTTGCCTATGAGATCCGTGAAGCCTATTGGGCGCTCGTTGAGGCACAGGCCATGCAGGAAGCAATGGACACGGCGCTCGAACAGGTGGCGGCGCATCTGCAAGACATTCGTAATCTGCGCGAGCAGGGGATGGCGCTCCAGAGCGATGTGCTGGCCGTACAAACCCGTCAGGCCGAGGTGCGCTTGCAGCAGGTTGAGGCCGAAAGTGCGCTGCGTCTGGCGCGCCTGACGCTGAATTACCGGATGGGCGTGCCGCTCGGCACAGAGGTGCATCCATCAGCAGAAGTGCAGGTGGAGCCGCTCATTGACAGTGCCGAGGTGCTGGTAGAACGTGCCTGGCAACGTCGGCCCGACATCGGCGCGTTGGCATCCGAGGTACAGGCGCTGGAGGCCAGCGTCGCGGTGGCGCGTGCTGGCTGGATGCCGCAGGTGAACCTCGTGGGTACCTATTCCTACGCCCGCCCCAACCCGTACATCTTTCCGCAGGAGGACGCCTTCACCGGGACCTGGGAGGCAGGTGTTCTGGTGTCGATGGATT
>DATGCC010000044.1:0-4456 GCA_035312345.1 Rhodothermales bacterium | reverse complement strand
CGTTTCCCAATCGTCCTCGGCCGTGATGCCACCGTCCTCCCAGGTCCAGATAATCTTCTGGTAGGTGAAGGAGACATGCTCGCGCTCCTTGTGCTGCATGTTCTCGGGATACCTGTTGTTGAGCTGCTCCCCCCGAATACCGCAAACGTTGGCGTTGACCAACTGAACCGTGTAGTGCTGCACCTCCGCCCCCCTCGGTGAGGGTTGCCAGAAGCGCAACTCCCAGTCGGTGATGTTCTCGTTGTTGACGAGCACGTTGTACAAGAGCGGCGTCGACTTGTCGAGCTCTTTGGTGATCGTCACTGGCTTGTGCTGCCGTTTGCCGGTGGGCAGGCCCGAGGCCGCATCACGCGGGGACATAACTTCGTGGTTAAAACCGATGACCTGGATCGAATCTTCGCGGCCAGCCTGGGTGACGGAGCCTTTGATCTCGCCCTGGGTCTCGCCGGTGAGCCGCATGTAAGCGTTGAGTGCCATTGTGTTTTCCTCCTTGTATCAAGTTGAATATCGCGCGCTTCACAACCGCGCTCATTTAACTAAGCGCAATCCCTGGATGAAGGAGAACACATCACGCGAAAATAATGGATCGGTATTGGGAATTGGCAAATGGGAAAGGCTTGATTTGATGACGCTACCAATAACCCTTTCCCATTTGCCAATAACTACATCACCCCCCTGTAGGCATCTTGCCGACCATCTGCAATGAGATGTCCATGCCTTCCACCTGGAAGTGCGGCTGGAACATCATGGACACTTTGTAGAAGCCGGGGTTTTCTGGAATCTCGTCCACGGTCACTTCGCCCGCCCGCAGCGGGTAGCGTGCAATGATGGACTCAGACGGGTTCGGCGTCTCGGTGACCAGCCCTTTGAGCCAGCGATTGAGTTCGTTCTGAATCCGCGTCTTGTCTTTCGTCGAGCCGATGTTTTCGCGCTGCAACACCTTGAGGTAGTGCGCCAGGCGCGAGGCGAGCAGGATATAGGGCAGGCGGGCGTTCACACGGCTGTTGGCCGTAGCCGCCGGGTCGTCGTAGATATCCGGCTTCTTGCACGAGTTGGCCGAGAAGAACGAGGCGTAATCTTTGCCCTGGTAATGCACCAGCGGGATGAAACCGAGGTTGGACGCCTCAAACTCCAGCGTCTCGTCGATGGCGACTTCGGTCGGGATTTTCATCTCCTTGCCCTTACCCGCATCATAGAGATGCACCGGCAAGTCCTCGACCTTACCGCCCGACTGCGGCCCACGGATCTGGACACACCAGCCATCCTGCGCGAAGGCCCGGGTCATGTTTGCCGCAAAAGAGAAGGCCGTGTTGCCCCACAGGTATTTGTCGTGGTCGGTGCCTTTGACGTTCTCCTGGTAGTTGAATGCCTTGACCGGCTCGGTATCTGGGCCGTAGGGCACACGCAGGGCAAATCGGGGAAAGGTCAGCCCGATGTAGCGGGCGTCTTCCGTCTCGCGGAAGGCGTTCCATTTCACGTAGTCGGTCGTCTCCATATAGGCCGAGAGGTCCGGCACCTTCTTCCAGTCCTCCATCGACTTCTTGCGGAAAAAATTCGTCCCGACGGCGCTGATGAACGGACAGTGCGCAGCAGACGCCACCTTCGAGACATCCTGCAACAGGGAGATGTCCTGCGCGCCGGCGTCGAACTCATAGTTGCCGATCATGGCGCTGTAGGGATCGCCACCGGCCTGGTCATATGCACCGCTATAGACGTGGCGGTACAGGGCCGACTGGATCATCTCGGGCGCATCCTCGAAGGATTCCCGTAGCGCATCCTTCGAGATGTTCAGCACCTCAATGCGCGTGTTCTTGCGGAAGTTGGTGCGGTCCACCAGGAATTTCAGACCACGCCACGACGATTCCATCTTCTGGAAGTGCGGGTGGTGCATGATCTCGTCGAGTTGCCCGCTGATCTTGTAATCCAGCTCCGAGAGCATGGAGTCGAGCAGGTTTTTGTCGAGCCTATCGACGGGTTGGCCCAGTTCGCTTACGGCGTCGACGAAGACGCGGAGGGCGGCGGCCATCATGCCTCCGGGGGCGGCCACCCCGGCTTCGGAATCTTTGAACTGCCCGATGTCTACCGATTCGGAAGGAGGCGTCATTGCCACCTTCTCGAAAATGCTATCGAGCATACTTTTTTCTTCGACCTCTACGGCTTCCGCCTGCTGGCCTTCAGTTTTGGGATCTGCCATGGTACCAGGTACAGGGATAGGTTAATAATGCAAGGGTGAATCTGGACCTGCGGCGCGCTATTCCTCATCGGCGGGTTTGTCGCCAGGCACGATCTTGGCGAGTTCCGCTTCCAGTTGTTTGAGCGCCTCTGGGTCCTTCACGATTTTCTCCAACCCCTTACGGAAGTCCGCTACGCTGATAATACGGTTGCGCAGATCTTGCAGCAGGTTGCGCGTCGCCAGCAGCTTCTGTAGCTGTGGCACCTGTTTGGCCACCTGTTCGGGATGGAAATCCGCCATGCTGTCGATCTTGAGGTTGACCTTCATGTCGTCGTCGTCGCCACCGCTGAGGGTGTCCTTGACGACGAGGTCCATCTCCACATTCTGCGAGCGCAGCACATCCTCAAAGTTGTCCTTGTTGAGGTTGATTTTTTCGCGGTCTTCGAGTGGAACGCCGCTCTCTTTACCCGTGAAATCGCCCATCACGAGCAGCCGCAACGGGAGTTCGATCTTCTTTTGTGCATCGCCCGTGACCACATCCAGAAACAGGTTGATCCGTGCGGGTGGTTTTTCTTTTTGAAAGCTCTGTGCCATTGCGGGTGCCTCTTTCCAATAATTGACGGTGTGATGACGGTCTTCTGCGTCGTCCTACTTCTGCCTTGAAGGCCAGAACATACTGAGGGGTGCCATCCAGAAACGGATCTCCCTGCCTTTATCAGCCCGGCCACTCAAGAGATGAAGAGGGGATAAAGGAGTCGGGAAGGATCAGTTAAGGTACACGGATGAACGCATTATTTCAACCATTTATGCAAACGAATCGAAGCTCTTTTGAACGGGTCCCGGATCTAGCCTCCTGTTTTCAGCGCACGGGTCACATCAATCTGGCAGATCTTCGCAAAAATGCGACGTGCTCTGTCGTCGATGCCATCCTGGGGCGCGTTCTCATCGCCCTTCAGCAACTCGTAGCAGCGGTGCAGGTGGGTCCAGACTTCGAGGGCCAGATCCGGCTCCCAGGAAGCCAGCGAATAGCGTTCTATTTCCTGGTCGAGATCTTCTAACATAGGGCACGCGATGACGGGCTGGTTGCCCTGCATACACAGGAGCGCCATGTAGAACCGCCGTGGAAACCGGCTTCGCGGGGAGCCATCTTGCCGTGCCCCGGTCTGCAAGACGCCGAGGGCTTCGCGTAGCTTGCCTTCGGCAAAGAGCTTCTTGGCTTCGTCGTGCTGTTCCGCCAACACTTTGTCATCGCCCTCGCTCATACCGCCCTCACCTTTGCCAGAGGCCAGCACCGGCTCCACGGTCTGCTCGATCCAGAACTGGGTTGCGTTGTCGGCAAAGGGTAGCCCATTCATAAACGTCAACCGGGGCAAACCAGGAATACGCTTGAGTAGCATGGCCGTCTCAATCAGCACGGCTTCCTTGGCTGCCTGGTACGGGGCACCTAACCCGTCCATCGCCATGACAACGAAGCGCTGCAGGCCGAGCAAAAAGTGATAGGGTAGTTCCTTGAATGTGTTTTCAGCTACGTTTAGCAGCGTGGCCCAGTCTGCCTCTTCGACGAGGTTGTTCAGGTAGGTGAGCCGATGCGGGGCCAGGTCTTCCAGCATAGTCTTGCCCTGCTGGTTGTTTGGCTCCTCCTGCAAAGCATCCCACCGAACCGTACGTGCCAAGCGATAGGCCGATGGGTTGGTCGGGGCCTGCTCGTGAATAAAACCCGCCAGTGTCATCACCGAGCCCAAGGCATCCGTTGCCGACTGCGGCTCGGCGACAGCCGGTGCGGATGTCGCTGCATGCGAAGCAGTAGCCGGGGCCTGTGCAGTCGCGGCTGGTGAAGGTTGCGACGCGGTAGCCGTTGGAGCAGCAGGCGTGGGCGGCGCTGCCGGTTTAGGCTTTGGCACTTTGCGCAAGGCTGCCTCGAGAGCTTTCTTCAACCGACTCAGGACAGGCGCATCTTCTCCCATCGCCTCCATCGTAAACGCCTGCACCGACTGCAACACCTCCAGAGCCCCTTCGATGGCTTCCTTGTCGCCTGCCGTTGGCTCCTGTTCTTCGGCGGCTTCGGTCAGACGCTCAACCATGAACTGAAACGCATTCCCCCGCGCCCGCATCCGACGCAACGCCGGATGCATCGCCTCCCAGTATCCCTCCACCAGCACCTCCTGCGCCCGCAACCCCTCCAGAATACCCCGGAACCCCTCGGTCCGGGCCAGCGCCATCGCCAGGTAGGTCGAGACGCGCAGGTCCTTCGCCTTCTGCCCGAGCAGCATCTGGCAGGTCTCG
>DATGCC010000043.1:0-10578 GCA_035312345.1 Rhodothermales bacterium | reverse complement strand
TTTCGTCGACGCCATGGTAGATCAACAGCCATCCCTCCTCCGTTTCAATGGGGGTCGGACCCGCCCCGATCTTTTTCGATTCCCACCCGTCCTTGCAGGTATGCAAGATAACATGCTGATCGAGCGTGTCCATATGTGCTTGCCACAGGGCCGGAGGCGGTGCGCAGAGTTCCTCCAGATCGTTGAAGTAGATCAACTGAATGTGGGGCGTGATGCGGTGCAGCATGGCAATGCGCCCGCCGATGGGGCGCGGAAAGATTACCGCGTCTTTGTCGCGCACCGGCGGCCCAATGACGCCATGCTTGGTGACGTGTTGGAAATCCTGCGTCGAGGCGAGGCTAATGCGGACGCCATCGGTCTCGCCGAAAGCGGGCTGCCCCAGACCCGTGTACGTGATCAGAAACGTGTCGTCAATTTTCGAGATGCGGGCATCTTCTGCGCCATAGCGGTCGAAGGGTGCATCCGGCGCGATGAACGGTGTCTCTTGCCAGGTAAAGGTGATCCCATCCGTGCTGGTCGCGTGGCCGAGATAAGAGATATAGTTGTCGAACCCGGTCGCCGATTCACCCAGCTTGGGATCCTCCAGCGCAATGCGTTCATACCCGGCCGGGATGGCGCGAAAAAGCAGATGTACGAGACCGTCCTCATACCAGGCTCCGGGATTGAAGACGGCGCTGCTCGCCCAGGGAATGTCCGAGCGCGGCGTCAGGATCGGAGCGGGGGACCTTGTAAAAATGGACATTGAAAATTGATACGGTTAAGGATGTAAAAAAAGATCGAGCGCTTCGCCTTCGAGCACCTCGGTCGTTTCGTCGGTGTGGTTCATCACAATTGCTATGTATGGAGCGTCTTCCCCGGAGCCAGCGGTGAACACCCGGTAGGCCATCTGCTTGCCGTCTCGTTCTAGATGAACTATCGGCTCACCTTGTGCCGACAGCCAGCGTCTTGCTTCGGGATGTTGTTCCATTTCCAATATGGTAAACAAAGCTTCGATGGTCGATTCGGCTCCAGCGTTGTGATTGATGACCGTAGGACTGTTGATGCCATCGAAGCCGCGACCTGTTTGCGGGTCGTACATCGGCGTATCGGCGACGTTGTTGCCCGTCAGCCAGCTTGCAGCCAGACCAGCCATCCGGGCGTAGCGGTCATCGTCGGTTGCTTCGGCGAGACGGATCAGACCCACCGACATGGCGCGGACGGCATAGGCAATTTGCTCAAACTTGCGTATCTCGGCTTCGGTGGTATCGAAGGGGATGGAGTGGAGCCAACCATCAACGAGAAGGCGTGGGTAGAACTGCTCGGCTTCGCGCTTAGCGCTGGCAAGGTGACCGGCTTCGGCAAGGGCCATCGTCTGCGAATTGCCCCAGCCGTGCCAGGCGTCGATCCACGAGGCATGCCCGCCGTACGGAAACGTCTGCATCGAACCGTACTGCATCATTGCGATGCCTTCAGCAAAGCGGTCAATGAGTGTGGATACTTCTGGATTGAGATAGGTTTGTTGGTAGGCAACAAGGCCCAAGAGCAACTCGCTGGTAGCGTCGGCGGCGGTCTCGTACAGCAGCCACTGAGGAACCGTTCGCCCCTGATGCTGGATGGTCTCACCGTATCGCTCCTGAATCTGGCGAAGATGCGGCAGCGTGCGCTGGACGCCTTCAGCGGCAGCGGCAGCGAGCGACGGGTTGGCCGTTTTCAGCACGCGAGCACCCATGCCCAGTGCCCACACGCCACGGGCTGCCCACCAGCCAAATGTATCGGCGCGGCTGTTATCGTGCTCCGTGTTGATATCGAGTTGGCTGTTCCAGACGAAGTTGTAGAAGAGTCCATTCTCGCGTTGCATGTAGAGCACAAAACGTAGCAACGCTTCAGCCTTCGAGCGCGAATCCGCGTCGCCCGTCAGTTCGAAGTGACGCAGGTAGACGACGGCAGCGCGGGCGGCATCATCCACGCAGGCGGCCCCTTCATCGTCGTCGTGGGTCCACGCATACTCGGGAGCGTTGGCGTAGATGTGGATGATGCGCAGGGTGTCGCCCTCGTGCATCACAGTTTCGCCGAGGTAGTCGAGGTGGGCGAGGTTGAAAAGCGATGGTGATGACGTTGGTTGCGGCTCGGGTGTGGCAGCACAGCCGAGTATTGTCAGGAAAAAGCATAGCCAGATGATCGGGCCTAACCATTTTTTATGCATAGCATTATCCTTTCAGCCCGGTGGAGGCTAGACTGCTGATAAAGTGTCGCTGGAAAAAGAGATAGGCCCCGATGACCGGCAACCCGAGTAGCAAGGCAGCGGCGAGTTGCGGCCCGAGCTTACCTTCGGCGCCGCCGCCCACGGCGAAGAGTGTCACCATCTGCGGCATGGTCATCCAGTTTTCGTCGCGGATCACCACGAGTGGCCAGAGCACCTCATTCCAACTGCCGATGAACACGATGATACCCGCCGTCACGAGGGCTGGAATGGAGAGCGGCCAGATCACCGAGAACAGAATGCGTGCTTCGCCGCATCCGTCAATGCGGGCGGCGTCGAGGATGTCCTGCGGAATGGAGACGAAGCTCTGCCGCAGGATCAGAACGGCCGTGGCGTTCATCATGAAGGGGATGATCAAGCCGACCGGCGAATCCGTCCAGCCGAAGCCGACAATCAGCGTATAAAGCGGAATCAGCATCACCAGAAACGGCACCATCATGGTGAACAGGATGAGGTTGAAAACGGCATCGCGCCCGCGCCATTGGAGCTTGGAGAGGGCATAGGCCGCCATCGAGCCAAAGACCAGCGCAGAGGCCGTCACCGACGTGGTCACTAGCACGCTGTTGAGGAAAGCGCGGCCGATAGGAATGGCGGTGAACACCAGAACGAAACTATCCCAGGTCCACTGCGAAGGCAGCGGGTTCAGTGAGCCGATTTCTAGTTCCGGTTTAAACGACGCCAACAACATCCACACGAACGGATAGGCAAAGACCACCGTCCCCAGCACCAGCGCGCTATAGGCAAGAATCTTTTTCATGTGATAGAATCAATACACCTCCGTTTCCACGAAGCGACGTTGCAGGACGACGACGCCGAGGATAATGAGCGCGAAGCAGAGCCCGAGCGCGGCGGCATAGCCCATGTGGTTGAAGTAGAACGCCTGGTTGTAGATGTAGAGCAATCCCGAAAGCGTGCTGTTGAGCGGGCCGCCGCCCGTCAGTACGTACGGTTCGATGAAGAGCGAAAACCCACCAATCGTCGAGAGTAGCACCACCGTTACTACCGTCGGGTTGAGCATCGGTAGCGTGATGTGCCACCATTTGCGCCATGCATTGGCTCCTTCGATATCCGCCACTTCATAGAGCGAAGCCGGGATGTTTTGCAGGCCAGCCAGGAACAGGATGACGTAGAGCCCGACGTTTTTCCACGTAGCCATCAGCGCAATGGACGGCATGGCCCAGTGTGGCGAGACCAGCCATGGTACGCGCTTGCCACCCATCGCCGCGAGCACGTTGTTGATGAAGCCCGTGTCGAACGCGAAAAGCTGCTGAAACAGGATGGTGATGACGACGCCCGACACCACCACGGGCAGAAAATAGATGGTGCGGAAGAACGTGCGGCCCTTTAGCTTGCCGTTAAGGAGTTCTGCAAAGAAGAGGGCGACAATAATCTGAAGCGGGATGTGGATGACCAGAAAAAGACCCGTGTTGAGGATGGCGCGAAAGAACAGGTCGTCCTGGATCAGCCGTCCGAAGTTTTTCAGTCCCACAAACTCCATCGGCGTGACGATATCCCACCGGTTGAAAACCAGCACGACAGCAAACAGCAGCGGATAGCCAAAAAACAGCAGCAGATGCAGGATGTATGGAGCCACGAACAGATAGCCTGTACGGTCTCCCAATTTTAGCTTTCGGGCTGGGGATTTCGGCTTCGGTTTGGTAGCAGGTGGTTGGGTTGCACCGGTCGCCATGCTCCCCGCCAGGGTGTCTAATGAGGCGGTATCGGTATATGGAGCTTCGGCGGGCATGATGCAGGGGGCTCAGGAGTTCCAATTGTGGATCAGTTGGATGCGCGCCAGCGTGCGGCGGGTGGCTTCCTCCGGACTGTAGACGCGGTACACGGCGGCAGCTTCGAATTGCTGGGCAATGGCATCCAGAATTTCCTGCAACGAGCCCACGCCATCCTCACCGCGTGTGTAAGGGGCGATCTCGGCAAAGGGGATGACGCCAGGATTGCGGGCGAAAAAGTCGGCGTAGAGCGAGTCGGTGAGCAGACCCTGACGCACGGGAATTTGCTTTGTGATTTCCAGCAGCTTCAGGTCGGCTTCTTCGGAGACGAGGAATTTAGCGAAGCGCCAGGTTTCTTCAGGATGCTCGGTGTTCGAGAAGATGACGATGTTTTTGTAATCGCCGAAAGTGTAGGCCGGACCTTCGTAATCATCGGGCAAAGGGAGCGGTGTAAAGCCATATTCAAAACCATCGGGGGCGTTTTCATCCAGCCAGCCAATCTGCCAGGGGCCGGTGAACTCCGTCGCGATTTTGCCGGATAGGATAGGGCTAGACTGGAACGTCGTCAGCGGGAAATAATGGTTGGCGTACACCTCGTGGAAGAAGGAAAATACCTCGTTGGAAGCTGCCGTGTCGATGCTTACCTCGCCGCTATCGAACAACGTCCGCCCGCCAGAAGCGCCGATGTAGAACGCGTAATAATCGAAGCGGCGTTCGTGCCAAATAGGGTGGGTTTTGCGGTAGCCCGCCCACTGGTCGAGTTGGCCGTCGCCGTTGACATCGCGGGTGAGTTTGTCGGCGGCGCTGAGGAATTCACTGTAGGTGCGCGGCGGTTGTGCGATGCCCGCCTCGCGGAAAAGCTGCTTGTTGTACAGCAGCATGATCGGGTTCGTCTTCCACGGGATCTGGTAGTAATGTCCATCCGGAGCACGGAAGCGAGCGAGCAAGTCGGACGGCACCCGGCTTGCCATGAGCGAGTCGAAGTCAGGAAACGAACTCAGCGGGTAGACCCCATCGGCGCGCACAAAATCGCTGATGATGCCGGGCCAGATGTTAGAGCACAGATCGGGCGTGGTCCCGGCGACGATGGAAGCGATTAGCACTTCTTCGCTCGATTGCCCGGCCGGGAGCGGCTGCACTTTCACTTGGATACCCGGATTGGCGGCATTCCATTTTTTCGTGAGTTGCATCGCCAGATCGCGTTCCTGCGGATTCTGGGCGCACCAGTACGTCAGGTGGATTACATCATCTTTGTTGCCATCATTTTCGCTGGGCGGTGCAGGGTTGCAGGATGCAACCATCAAGGCACACGTCCACACCGACGTGAGATACAGAAAAGGAAGCAGAATCCGGCGCAAAGCCATCATAGTGCAGATGCTAAAAGGAGATGCCGAAGCCGACGACGTGAATGCCGCCGAGGCGTCCGGCGGTGCGATACGCATAGTCCAGCTTTGCCAGCCCGCCATCAAAAAGCGGCTGGTGCACTGCTATGCCCCCCGAAAGCCCACCTTCGCGATCATCCAGAAAGAGTGCCTGGAAGCCACCGCGCAGGAAGACACGGCGCTGGAAGCCGTACTCGACGCCGAGGTTGACGCTTTCCTGGTTCGAACTTGGATGCAGGGCGTCGGCGCTGAGGGTCAACTGATGCATCCGCGACTGCACAGGCCGCGCGGTGATGCCGAACTGGAAGTTCAGCGGCAGCGCGAACGCATCCAGTTCGTAGTTCACCGGAATGCGGTTGTTGTTGCCGAGTTGCCGTGGATCGGGGTCGACGAACGTACGTAGGTCGCGGCCATTCATGCGCATGTCGGTGCCGAAGTTGTACAACGTCGCGCCGATGGTGAGGCCACCAAAGAAATCCGTGCGGAACTGCGTACCAATGTCGAGGGCAAACGCCTGAGCCGTAGAATGCCAGATGCGCTGCTGGATGAACTTGCCCGTCACACCTACTGAGAAGCGGTCGGTAATGGCGCGGCCATACGAGAGACCAACAGCCATATCGGCGGCATCGAACGTTTCGCCCGTGCCTTCCTGCCGGTCTTCGCTACGAACCAGCATCTCCGGCATACTGAGCATCGTCAGCGAGACGCCGACCGTGCCCATCGTGCCCATTTTGAGCCCGACGCCCACGTAGTCGAAGTTGATCTCGGCCAGCCATTCGCTGTGGGTGGCGATGGCTTCGGTGCCTGGCAGCAGCGCCAGCCCCGCCGGGTTCCAGTAGAGCGCAGAAGCATCATCCACGGAAGCCACAAAGGCATTGCCCATCGCCGTAGCCCGAGCGCCTACGCCGATCTGCAAAAACTCGCCTGCCGTCGTTCCTGCTTTGGAGACGTTCTGGGCGCTGCTTGTCGCGGGTGCGAAAAGCATGAGCAGGAAAGCCAGGGCGTAGAGTCCAGCCGGACATCCGCGTGTAGGTATAGATCTGGTAGATGCACTCATTTGATCACCCCAAACCGGCCTACGTGCTCCCCGATGCCCGGAGCCTCCACGTGATAGATGTACATGCCGAAGGCGATAGCCATGCCGTCGCGGGAGACCAGATCCCAGGATTCCTGTCCATCGTCGATGCCCGACTGGTGCTGGAGCGTCTGGACAAGCTGGCCGGTGATGGTGTAGATCCGAATCGTGCATTCGGCGGGCAGGTTCATAAAGTAGATCCGCCGCTCGCCGCGCCCGGCGCGGAAGGTGTTGGGCGGCTCGAAGGTGCTGGTCGCCACGTACGGGTTGGGCACCACGTAAATGTCGTTCAGCCCGCGCACGGCTGCTTCTTGCTCGAACGTCGGTGGCGTCGCGTCGAAGGTCACGCGGTCGCCCGTCTGGAACGGCTTCGAGGTGCGGAACAGCAATGTGGAGCCGGGTGCCGGCGGCACGATCGGAACGTCGGGATCGAGTTGCGGATCGGGAGCCAGCAGGCGAATGGCCCAATTGGATCGCCAGCGTCCGCCGGCCAGTTCGGGTTCGGCGTCCGGCGTTTCGCCCGAGACGAGCACGATCAGGTCGCCGTGGTCGTATTGCCCGTTGAGCAACGCCGGGTCGTCTTCGATGATGACAAAATCCTGCCGTCCGCCGGTCGTCAGGTTCTCGACGTAAAACGGCGTTGGGATCTCCTGCATCCCGAAAGCCAGCCGTAGCGATGTGTCCGCAATCGCGTCGGTGAAATGAATCTCGAAATCAGCGGGCAAGGCGGTAAATCGGCTGGCAACGGCGGCGCTGACCGAGGCGGGTCGCACAGCAGGGGTAAAGGTGCCGCCCTCGCCGGTGAAGCGAACCGTGGAGTCGATGACGGCGACGTCCATCTCATTCTGAATGTTTACCACAAAACCTTCTACCGGTGGAATCTCGCGGTTGCCGTTGGTCACCCTGCCTTCCTCCAGCACGGTACCCGTGGTCTGGTTCGTCAGTGTGTAGCTCACCTCGGAGGCATTCTGCCACACCGCATCATTGGTGAAGCGGAGTTCATAGCTGCTGGCTTCGGCGATGAGTTCGGGGGCCAGCACGTCGACGTTTACCGAGCCGGTGCCGGTCATTTGCATCGTGAGCGTGCCCAACTCCGGCGGCACATATCCGGCAGCCGGGGCGCGCGGGGTGATTTCGGCGGTGTTCTGGTCCGTCACGATGTTGCCCGCCACATCGTTTTTGACGACCGCTGTCGTCAGACTAGGCGAGAGGCCACGGGGCGAGCCATCCGGGTTGGTGATGACGGTGCCGTCGGTGTTGCGAGCCACGAGACCTCGGTCGTAGGCTACCACAGCGTAGTAATACGTCTGCCCGTTGACCACATCGCGGTCGATGAAGGTGTGGCGCAGGCCGGTGTCGGCTCCCAGGTTGAACTGCACGCCATTGACGGCTACCGGATGCGGTCCTTGCAGGCCATTCTGGAGGTCGAATTGCGCAATCGGCTTCTGGAAGATGGCGTTGCCGTACGCGTCGGTGATGATCAGGTTTTCCTCGAAGTTTGGCTCCGTCGAACGGAAAATGAGGTAGCCCTCGAAGTCGAACTCGCGCAGGAACGGGTCGAACGACTTTTCGGCGATGTCGTCCCAGATCAGCGTCACCTGCTCGTCGCCGGGCAGTGCGGTGAGGGTGGCTTTGTTGGGAGGGCGGGCGAAGCGGTAATCAGCGTTGTAGATTTGCTGGACCGTCTCTTTCTTTCGTGCCAGTGACGAGTTGTCGATGTTGGTCGGGTCGGTGAAGTCCTTCTCGGCAAAGATCAACGCCATCGAGAAGCGCTCGGTCTGACCCGCCTTCAGCGGGAACGGACCGGATGAGAAAAACATGCCGAGGTTGCGTCCGCCTTCGAGTACCACGTCGTCCAGCGGCGGCAGTGCTCGCGAGAAGAGGTCGAAATCCTTCTCGTCGTCAATAAGCTCGTAATCGTGGACGTTGAAAACGGCGAAGCCCGTGAGGCCGATCTGGTCCGATTCGTCTTTGTCGAGCGCGTCGAAGTTGGGTTCACCAGCGGTAGGTCGTCCGTCGCCTTCACCTATGTCGCGGCCTGGATAGTTGGGTGCTGTGGGGCCGAGGCCGTCTTCGCCCACATCGTCGTTCAGCGGCTCCTCTCCGTCCCAGGTGCCGCTGCCGTTGAGGTCCTGGTAGCCGAGCCAGTCCATTTCTTCGTCGCCGGTCCACCAGCGTCCGGCGAGGTAAGCGGGCCGTTGCTCCAGGCCGAGGTAGAAATCGTCGAAGGTGGCGAGGTCGTATTGGCTCTCGACATACGCGCGGATGTTATCCTGGCCTTCGATGAGTTGCCCCGGCCCGCTGTCGCGGCGCTCGTCGATGATGCCGTCTTCGTCGTTGTCGAGGTTGTCGGTGAAGTTGCCGGGCGATTCGAGGAAGGCGTAACCGGCGGTGCCGACGGGACCCCACTGGCCGGGCGAGCCGATGCCGTCGTAGTCCCATGCAAAGGCGAGGTCGAGGCGGGTGTTGTATGCGCCCTCGTCGTCGCCGGAATCATCTGTGCCGCCGACGCCCCAGTCGATGTACTGGGTGAAGAAGACCTCGTCGTAATCGACTTCGCACTCGTTGGTGATTTCGTAGAGCCAGAAGATCACGTCCTGCGCGAGCGGGTGATTCCACTGAAAACCCCGCGCCGCCACTTCGATGCCGACGCCGCCACGGGTGGTGTCATTGGGGCAGGGATAGAAGCGGTACGGAGCCTGCGTCCATTCGCGGTCCGGGCTGTCGTCGAAGACGAGGTAGGTTTCCAGGTCGGCGTTTTGCACGCCTCTGCCAAAGAAGCCATTCCACTGGCCTGCCCAGTCGATGGGACGGTCCGGCCATTCGGACGGCCAGGTGACGGGGGCGTCGCTGCGGGCCGGGGCTTCCTGACGCGGATTCGAGTAACCTGGCAGTGGTGCCCAGCCCCACGGCTCTTTTGTCACCGGGTCGCGGTCAATGAACTCGCGGTAGTTGGTGGTCATCGGTTTGATGACCTGACCGCGGGAGTCCTGCGTTTTCAGCGATACGATGAGCGCCACGCCATCAACATAGGAATGACCACTCCCGCGTGGCCACTCGCCCGAAGGTTGATCCGGCCAGCGCGCGATCTCGCCGTGGTTGGAATAGAGCGTGCGGACGCGGTTGCCGTCCATGACGCCCCACTGCGTCAGTTTGTTGTTGCCCTGGTTCGGATCCGGCACGCGTTGCGCCTTTGCAACCGGCACGGTACTGATCAGGAGAAAAAGCAGGAAGACAGGGAAAGAGAGGCACACAAGAAGCATTTGAGTGCTTCTCCTGTCCTCTTTCTCTCCTCCCTTTCTTCCTGTGGGCACAAGCATGTACTTCTGCATAGCCATGTTAAAAAGTAAGCGACAGCCCGACAGTTACCTGCCGAGGGGCTGAGTAAAAGTTGGGCCGTTCGAGGTATTCTTCTTTGGTGTTCAGCCCCTGCGGCTCGCCGGGGTTGAAGCGCAGATTCGGAAAGGCGCGCCCGGTGTCTGAGTAGATGCCGACCTCGTTGCGCGTGTCGAACACGTTGAAGACGCGCGTGAAGAGCGCCAGCGGGATGCCACCCAGGTTCAGGTCTTTTGAGGCAAAGAGATCGAACGTGACGCTGCCCGGACGCCGCGCCGAGTTTTCCAGGCCGATGCGCTCATCGGCGAGGGAAGGCGTGTACGGCAGCCCGGAGCCGAGCCGCCCGACCAGCGTCGCCAGCCAGTTGCCGGGTTGCCCGACGGTCAGGCTGGTGTTGAGTTGATGGCGGCGATCCCAGTCGAGGGGGACTAACTGTTTATCTGGTTCTACGCCCGCCTGCTCGTCGAGGAGCACAGAGCGAGGATCGCTGGCGTTGCCGCGGGCGATCTGGAAGGTGTAATCCACATCCAGCGCAAAGCCGTTCGCCAAGCGCCGCTCGAAGGCTGCCGTGAAGCCTTTCACCTGACCGTAGTCCCGGTTGATGTAGCGCCCGTATTTCTCCAGCGGAAACGGCTCATCGAAGCCGGGCTGGATGACTTCCAATCGCGTGCCCAGCAGGTTTCGGATGTCTTTGAAGTAGGTGGTGAACGTTACGCCGATGAGGTCAGTGAACGCCTGTTGCAGGCCAATTTCGTAGGAAACCGTTTGCTGTGGTTTCAAGTCGGCATAGCCAAAGGCGCGGTCGAGACCTTGCTCGGG
>DATGCC010000042.1:0-2728 GCA_035312345.1 Rhodothermales bacterium | reverse complement strand
AGGCGTGGCAGAGGCACAGTTTCTGCTGGGTGAAATGTACAAGCACGGGCGCGGCGGCATCCTCAAAAACGAATCCCTGGCAGAAGGATGGTATCGGCAAGCCGCCCAGCGGGGCCATGTTCAGGCACAATACACGCTGGCCCGCCACTACCGCGACACCCGGCGCAGTGATGAAGCCCTGGACTGGTATGTGAGAGCGGCCGAAAACGGACATGCCGAAGCACAGTACCAGGCCGGGTTTACGTACATGAAGCAAAATGAGGAAGCCAAAGCTATTCAATGGTGGAGAAAAGCTGCTGCACAGGGCCACAACAAAGCCCAAAAAGCGCTGGAACGCATCGACAGCAGACAGTAACGTCCCTAATATCGTACGAGTATGCCAACCGTCGTCGTAAGGAGCAAGAAATCGGCTACTGAAGAAGTATCGGGACTGCGAGGCCAGGAGCGGTTCTGGCTGATCGGAGCCTCGCTGGTGCTGGCGCTGGGGCTGTTGCTGACCTACCGCGCCAAGACCGATCACTTCGATACGGTCCACGAAGAGCTAGCGGCAGGCACCGTGGTCAACGTCAACGCGATGGAGAGTGCCGACGCGCTGCTCCCGCTGCTCACCCGCCATTATGCGGATCCAACGGACCGCCGGTATGTGGCTGACGAGATCATGGCGTACCTGAGACGGCGCGGCAGCGTGCCCAACGTAGGTGCGCTCAACACCATCCGGGTCCACCCTGATTCCGCCGCGCTGCATGGCGGCGCTGAATTCCAGGCCAGAGCGGCGTCTGTTTCAGAAGGAACGCGCCTTACCTTGCTCGCAGGGACGTTTGCCCAACTCAAACCCAAGCTCCTCGCCCGGACACCAAGCAGTTTCAACAAGCAATTCTGGCTGCTGACGCTAATCTTCTTTGGCCTCTTCTGGGGCATTCATTTCGTCTGGACCTACCGGGACTTCCGGGGAGATGCCTTGCTGCTGCCCGTGGTGCTGCTGCTGCTGGGTCTCAGCTTCATCTTCATGCTCAGCCTGCCTGATCCGCTACGCGACTATCTCCGCATGCAGCGCGTCATCCTCGGCGGTAGCGCCGGGTGTATCTTGTTGGGAGTGGTGAGTCTGCTGGACGTACAAAAGCTAGGACGGGCATGGAGCTACAGCACCAAAAGCTTCATCTGGCTGGCTCTGGCGGCGGCGCTATCTGTGGCCTTGATCACGATGGGCAGCGGACCGGAAGGCAGCAGCGCAAAGGTGAACCTGTGGATTTTCCAGCCAGTGGAACTGATCAAGGCGTGTCTGCTGCTGTTCTTCGCTGGCTACTTTGCCCGCAACTGGCGCTTCCTGCGCGAACTGAAACAGGATACCGGAAGCCGCAAGCTGCGGCGGCTGGATCTGGCGGTGCCGCGCCTGAAATATGCGTGGCCCATCATCTTCGGTGTGGCGATGGCGCTGGGCTTCTTCGTGCTGCAAAAAGACCTCGGCCCAGCGCTGGTCATCTGCACCACGTTCCTCATTCTCTACGGCCTCGTCCGCCGCCGATGGATCGCCGTGAGTCTGGGTTTTGCCGGGCTGATTGCGGGGTTCTGGCTGTGCTACCGGTACGAGATCGTGACGACGGTGGTCAACCGCATCAGCATGATGCTCTCGCCGTGGGACAACGTGGCACGGGGCGGCGAGCACATCGCGCATGCCTTCTGGGCGCTAACAACGGGTGGCCTCTTCGGTCAGGGATTGGGCGAAGGCAGCCCCCTCTCGATCCCCGCCGCCCATACCGACATGATCCTGGCGGTCATTGGCGAAGAGTTGGGTTTTCTGGGGCTGGTAGCCGTGCTGACCTTGTATGTGTTGCTGATCCAACGGGGTCTTGTCATTTCGTTACGGGCCAAAGCGCCGTTCAGCTTCTTCCTGGGCATGGGCATTGTGCTGGCAACGGCGCTGCAACTGCTGCTCATCACAGGCGGTATGCTCGGTGTGATTCCGCTGTCGGGCGTCGTCTCGCCGCTGTTGAGCTATGGCATGACCTCGACGGTGATGACGCTGCTTTTCATGGGCGTCCTGTTCAGCATCTCGGCCCATCCTGGCACGCGCGAGCAGCGGGCTGCACAACAGAAACGCTTTGGCCGCCCTGTCACCACCCTGAGCCTCGTGCTGGTAGCCCTGCTGGGCGGGCTGGCCCTGCGGGCCGCCTACATCCAGATCTGGCACGGCGACGACTGGTTGCTCAAGCCCTCGCTTGTCATCCGGGCCGATGGATCGCGTAGCTTTGTCTACAACCCGCGTGTACTCTATGCCCGCAGCCTCATTCCCCGAGGCACCATCTACGACCGCAATGGGCTTCCGCTGGCGACGAGCGATCCCGACGAGATCGCCGATCAAGCTCCAGCTTTGCAAGAACTCGGCGTAGATACCGAGCCCCTCCTCACCTCCCGAAACGAGCGGCTGTATCCGTTGGGCGGCACCACGTTTTACCTGCTGGGCAACATCAACGTGCGCGCCCTCTGGCCCTCCAATGGTCTGTACGCCGAAGATAGCCTTCTATCGCACCTGCGCGGCTATAACAACCATCCGCAAACCCTGACCATCGACACGCTGCGGGTGACGCGTTATGATTACACCGAGTTGCTGCCACTGGTCCATGATGGCGTAAAAAGCCGGGCCTCCCAACGCCTCCTCGCAAAAGACCGGGATGTCTATCTGACCATCGATGCACGCCTCCAAAAGCGCGTGGCCGATGTCATCCGTGAC
>DATGCC010000041.1:0-6560 GCA_035312345.1 Rhodothermales bacterium | reverse complement strand
GGCTGGGGCTGGGTCAGGTAGACATAGGCGGTGGTGTCGATGTCTTCGGGGAGCCGAAATTTTCTGAACCGCGAGAGGAGCTTGCCGTTTGGGAAAAACCGATCTTCGGGCAGCGTCTGCCAGAAGTTGTACATGGGATACCCTTCATTATTGAGGTACCTCGGATAATTAGCAACCGCTTTGCGTGTAATCGTATCGATAAGGGCCTGGCTGGCTTCGGAGAGGTCATCACGCACGTTTTGCAGCGCATAGACGATGAGGGCCGTGAAGAAAATGGTGTCATCTTCAACGGCATAGCGCAGGTAGCGGTGCGTTCGTTGCGCCGGAAACAGCCCTTCCGCATAGGTAGCCGTTCCCTTAGATTGCAACCCGGCAATGCGAGCGACAAGCGCATCGGGGTCGAGCGTGTCCGGGGTTGCGGAGACCATGGTCATAGGAAGGAGAACATGAGCAGAGTACAGAGGATAAGGATGTTTTTGTGCCTCACCATTTTGTGGTACATATGACCTACGACGCCATCATTATTGGAGCCGGGCCAGGGGGAACGACAGCGGCTACCTACATGGCTGATGCGGGTCTGCGTGTGCTCTTGCTCGACAAAGATCGCTTTCCTCGCGACAAAATATGCGGCGACGCCATCAGCGGCAAGAGTGTGGATGTGCTGCGTGACCTTGGCGTTGTAGAGCGGGTTATGGAAGCAGGCAGCCAGGCGTCCTGGGGGATCACCTTTGGCGCTCCCTCAGGCGAGGTCGTGTCGATTCCCTTCACCAAAGACGAAGACCGATCTGTCCCGCCCACCTTTGTATGCCCACGGACCACCTTCGATCAGATCCTTTTTGAACGGGCCAGGGCTACGGAAGCCGAGATCTGGCAGGAAGCCACCGTCGAGGATCTCCTTTGGGAAGGTGAGCAGGTCGTTGGCGTGCGCGTAAAACGAACGGGGCACGGCAAGCCAGAACGACTCGATGTGCGTGCTCCCCTCGTCGTTGGCGCTGACGGAGCGTATTCCACCGTGGTGCGCAGCCTCGGCATGACGCAACTCGACGAGCGCTATTACGCCGGAGCCATTCGGGCGTATTATGAGGGAGTGACGGGGTTCCACGAGCGCCATTTCATGGAGATCCACTTCATTGATGGATACATGCCAGGCTACTTCTGGATTTTTCCACTGGGCGACGGACGGGCCAACGTAGGCGTCGGGATGTTGAGTCGGGCGATCAAGCAGCGCGGGGTGCGGCTGAAGGCATTACTGGCGGCGTGTATCGAGCATCCTCGCTTCCGCCACCGGTTCGAGCACGCACAACAGGTAGGGCCGAGCAGAGGGTGGGGCCTGCCGCTTGGTTCCAAGCCACGCCCGATGGCCGGGAATGGCTGGCTCCTCGTCGGCGATGCAGCGAGCCTCATCGATCCCTTCAGCGGCGAAGGGATTGGCAACGCCATGACGAGTGGGCGGATGGCTGCACAATGGGCCTATCGGGCAAAAGATGCGGGTGCCTATTCTGCTGCTTTTCTCAAGCAGTATGAGCGCGACGTAATGAGCTATTTAAAGGACGAACTGCGCCTGAGCTACAGTATGCAACGCTTAATACGATGGGAGCGCTTGCTCAACTTCACCGTGCGCAAGGCGGCCCGTTCGCCTGAACTGTCCGATGTGTTGACCTGTATGTTCGACGATGAAAGCCAGCGACAGCGCTTGCTCTCGCCGCTATTCTACCTGCGCCTGCTGGCAGCCTGAACTCCAACGGCCATCTGGCGTTTACGCCACCCCACGGAGTGGGCAGGCAGGGGCCTGTGGGTGAAAATCTCCCAAACTCCCAACCACCTAGTCTCTCATACCGTATCTTGCTTTCCGACCAGACCTTTAACCGATAGAACGATCCATGCACACGTTGCTCCTTCTGCCGCTTCCGCAGGCGTCCGAACCGCCCAGCATGCTGGTGACGATGCTGCCGCTCCTACTCATCTTCATCGTCTTTTACTTCTTCATCATCCGTCCGCAAAAAAAGCGCGAGGACAAGCGTAAGTCGATGATCGAAGCCGCCAAAAAAGGCGATAAGATTGTAACCGCTGGCGGTGTCCACGGCACCATCACCCAGGTCGATGACACGAGCGTGCTGCTCCAGGTAGACACCAACGTCAAGCTGCGCGTCGATAAAAACGCCATCGCCAACGTAAGCGGGAAGGATTAGAAGAGCGTAGGGCGGAAGGCGGAGAGCGCTAGAGATGTGCTCCGAACGCTCCTTTTCGAACGAGCCCCAAGATGTTATGCCACGCGAAGCTGAAGTACCTTCATTCGACGCCATCGAAGACGCCATCGCCGATATCCGGGCGGGGCGGCTGGTGATTGTGGTGGATGACGAGGACCGGGAAAACGAAGGCGACTTCATCGGAGCCGCCGAGACCATCACGCCCGAACTCGTCAACTTTATGGCGACGCATGGGCGCGGGCTCATCTGCGTACCCCTGACCCGCGAGCGCACCGTCGAACTGGATCTGGACATGATGGTGGGGGCCGACTCGTCCCTTCACGGTACCCCCTTCACCATCTCTGTCGATTACCGCCACGGCACCACGACGGGTATTTCCGCCGCCGACCGTGCCAAGACCATCCGCGCCCTCGCCGACGAGCGGACGAAGCCGACCGATCTGGGGCGGCCCGGTCACATCTTCCCATTGCGTGCCCAGGCAGGAGGTGTGCTGCGCCGTGCCGGACATACCGAGGCAACTGTGGATCTGGCCCGGATGGCGGGTCGCAAACCCGTCGGCGTGCTCGTCGAGATCATGAACGAAGACGGCACCATGGCGCGGGGACAGCAACTCGCCGAGATCGCCCGGCGCTTCGACATGCGTTTCATCACCATCCGCGACCTCATTGCCTACCGGATGCAGACCGAGCGGCTCATCAATCGCGTGGTGGAAGTCGATCTGCCCACCCGCTACGGCGACTTTAAACTCGCTGCCTATGAAGAGCGGTTGACAGGCGACTTGCATCTGGCACTTTACAAGGGCACATGGAGTGAAGAAGAACCCGTCCTCGTGCGCGTCCATTCGCAATGTATCACCGGCGACATCTTCGGCTCGAAGCGGTGTGACTGCGGCGATCAGCTTGCCACGGCGATGCAGCAGGTGGAAAACGAAGGAAGGGGCATCGTGCTTTACATGAAGCAGGAAGGGCGCGGCATCGGCCTGCTCAACAAGCTCAAGGCGTACAAGCTGCAAGAGGAAGGGCTGGACACCATCGAAGCCAACGAGGCACTCGGTTTCAACATGGACCACCGCGACTACGGCATCGGCTGCCAGATCCTGCGCGACCTCGGCGTGCGCAAGCTACGGCTGATGACCAACAATCCGACCAAGCGCATCGGCCTCAGTGGCTACGGCCTGGAGATCGTTGAGCGCGTGCCTATCGAGATTCTGCCCAACGAAGTCAACGCGCCCTACCTGCGCACCAAGCGCGACCGCATGGGCCACCACCTCCTCGCCAACCTCGACGAGCACGATCAAGAAGTGTTGGATCAGGTGTTATAGTCCCCTGCATCATATAGCATCCCGAGCCCCGGCCTGGCATGCAGGTCGGGGTCTTTTTATAAACCTCCGAAAACCGTCCCCTTTGCTCCATGTTGTCCGATAAAAAACAGGTGTGCGTGGCCGTCGTTGGTAGCGGCGTCACCGGCCTGAGCAGTGCTATCCGGCTGCAAGAACGCGGCTTTGACGTCACCATCTTCGCCAGCGACTTTCCACCCAACACCACCTCCGATGCGGCGGCGGCCTACTGGTATCCGTACAACGTAGGGGCTAACCGCCGCGTGCTGGACTGGGCGCTCGCCACGTTCGACGAGTACGTTCGTCTGGCCGAGATGCCAGGATCCAGCGTCTTTCTGTCACCATTCTACAAGCTCTACGCTGAAGAAAGCGACGACGCGTGGTGGGTGGAAGGGATCAAGCAGTGCCAGCGGCTGGAGCCGGGGGCGTTTGGGTGTGCCTATGAAGTGGGTTATCAGATGGAGGTGCCGCTGGCAGAGACGACGACGTATATGGGCTACCTGATGGGTCGGTTCGTAGGTGGCGGCGGACAATTTCAACGCGTCGTCCTGCAAAACCTGGATGAGGTGCCCGATGCCTACTCACTGATTGTCAACTGTGCCGGGGTGCAGGCGCGGGCGTTGCTGGGCGACAAGGCTGTGTACCCGATACGCGGACAGGTGCTGCGCGTCGTGCGGCCCGAAGGGCTGGAGCGTTTCATCGTTTCCTACGATCAGGGATCCACGAAGACGTATATCATCCAGCGTTCCAAAGATGTGATCCTGGGCGGCACCGCCGAAGTCGATGATTGGAACCTGGAAGCCGACCCCGCCACCGCCGAGGCCATCCGCGAGCGGTGCATTGCGCTGGTGCCTGCCCTCAAAGACGCGACCGTGTTGGAGCACAAGGTGGGGCTGCGTCCCGGTCGCAAGGAAGTCCGGCTGGACCTGGAGCCGTTGGCGGGTGACCGGGCGGTGATCCACAACTACGGCCACGGCGGCGCAGGCTTCACACTTTCGTGGGGCTGCGCCGCCGAAGTGGCCGACCGGGCTGAAGCTTTTTGTATGGAATCAATCTTGGGATGAACGTCGGCCTGTATTCCCCTATATTTGTCCACCAGATACCAGATGCGTTTGATTATTTGAATACATGGCCGAGAAGAAGCCACAAGTTTTCCTGAGTTACGCACATGAGGACCTGAAACAGGTGCGCCGCCTGTACGACGACCTCACCGCTTGTGGTGTCAACGTATGGTTTGACAAGGAGGATCTGCAGTCGGGCATGAGATGGAAACGAGCGATTGAGAAAGTTATTCCGAAGAGTCGCTTTTTCCTTATCTGTTTAAGCCAAGCTGCGTTGCGCAAGTTGGGCGACGCACCTGGCTTCCAGGATGAGGAGTTGCAGCAAGCGTATGAGATTGCACGAGAACAAGAGGAGCAGCATTTTGCGATAATTCCTGTACGGCTAGAGGAATGTGACCGGGGAGATGCACGGTTGTCTGTATGGCAACAGGTAGATCTTTTCCCAGATTGGAATAGCGCGGTTAACGACCTCGCGGTATCATTAGGAGGTGATTCTGTTGGAGGGGTGGCGGATCAGGAAGCGCTAGATGAGCAAACGCAGGAGCAGCAGTTAATCACTGGACTGCTAGGCAAAGCCTCTGCTTTCTATTATGCAGGTGACTATGAACGTATGCTCAAGACAGTAGAAGCAATTATTGCTATCTCAGAGAATCCTGAAGCATGGAGTAATAAGGGAGTTGCTCTGACTGAATTAGGACAGCATGAAGCAGCATTAAAAGCCTTTGATCAGGCTATTGCAATGCAAGCAGATCTTGATGGTGCGTGGAATAACAAAGGTCTCACGTTGAATGAATTGGGGAGACATAAAGAGGCTTTGGAAGTATTGGAACAGGCAATTGCATTACAACCAGAAGATGCCGATTCGTGGAATAATAAAGGGGTCGCTTTGTATCATTTAGAGAGATATGAAGAGGCATTGAGAGCCTATGAGATGGCTCTCGCGTTTGAACCAAAATCTGCGATGACTTGGGCTAATATGGGAGCTGCGTTGGGTAGATTAGATAGACACGAAGAGGCATTGAAAGCCTGTGATCATGCTATTGCATTACAACCAGAATATGCCAAAGCATGGTGTAACAAGGGCGTTGTGCTAGAGGAATTGGGACGGGATACGGAAGCATCGGGTGCATTCGAGGAGGCAGAAAGATTAGAACAGGGAAGCTAATTGGTTTCTGTGTAACCAGCCTCGGCTGACATCGTAGGGCAGATTCCAACATCATCTAAATATCCCCCAAGATGACAACCTCTCTGGGTCGCCTGCACGCACGGATCAAGCAAGACAAGTGGCTGCGCCGCTTCACCGTCATGACACGGGTGCTGCTCGCCATCGCCTTTTTGCCGTCGGGCCTGACAAAAGTGATGGGCAATCGCTTTACGCTGATGGGGCCGGACGACAACCTGATCGGCTATTTCTTCGATGCGCTTTTTCAGGCCGGTTTCTATTACAACTTTATCGGTCTAGCGCAGGTGACGGTGGCGGTGCTCCTGCTGATCCCTCGCACAGCGACGCTCGGGGCGGTGCTCTATTTTCCTATCATTCTCAACATCTGGATCATCACCCTCTCGCTGCATTTTCGCGGCACCTGGGTCATCACTAGCCTGATGTTGCTGGCGTGTGTCTATTTGCTCTGCTGGGATTATGACCGACTGAAAGGATTGTGGGCACGGCGGCCTGAACCAGTGATCTCTATGTAACAGCGGGAACGGATGTGGCAGGCTCCGATTTTGCTATATTGCGGATGCCTCGACGTTATTCAACCAATCGACCTGCCATGAAAACCGGCTTTTATGTTTGTCTTGTTGCCTGCTTCGCTTTCGTAGCTGGAGGGTGCACCTCCGACGCACCCGATGACACGGAACCGGAAGGCGTGACCGCGCTGACGCCAGCCATGACCTCCCAAGATTCCGGTAGCGAGGTATTGTTCATCGGCCTCAGTCCAGTGGATGAAAACGTGG
>DATGCC010000040.1:0-2396 GCA_035312345.1 Rhodothermales bacterium | reverse complement strand
CTGAATGATCTGCCGAGTGATGATGGGTGTATCGTCTGTGAGAGCTTGCCGAACCTCATATTTCCATTGCTGGGCATTTAGAGAGCTACATCCCATAAGCAACAGCGAGAGCAGAGCGATAAAAAGGAAATCCTGTTTCATGCTGCCGCAGATTATACCCTTCTTCCCAAATAGACTTCTCATCCTGTGCGGTGTAGACCGTTGTCTCGAAGAACAGGCAGGTCAATATCCGGATATCCGACGACCTGCTCCTTGCTGACACTCGGGAAATCATCGAGAAACTTGTCAAGGCTGTCTCCTGCCGCGAGGTGCTGAATCAGAATCTCGACGGGCACGCGCGTACCGGCAAAGACAAGGGCTCCGTTCATCACGTCTGGATCACGCGAGATAATCTGGTTCCGTTTCATAGCAGCCTGTCTTTGGGTACTTCTAGATTACGCTTCTTCCAAGATCGACTCCTCATCCAGCGCGGTGTAAACAGCCTGCACGTCCTGGTGGTCGTCCAGCTTCTCGACGAAGTTCATCACCTTGCGGGCCTGACCGGGATCAAGCTTGATGGTGGTCATCGGGATGCGGACGAGGTCGGCTTCTTCGGCTTTGATGCCTGCTTCGTGGAGGGCCGTCTGCACGGCGTCGAATGTCTCAACGGGCGTGGTAACGACGAAATAGCCGTCTTCCTGCACGAGGTCTTCGGCTCCGGCGTCTACCACGAGTTCAAAAACCTCCATCTCGTCGGGGCCGTCGGCGGGGATGTGGATGACGCCCTTACGGTCGAAGAGGTAGGCCACGCTGCCGCTCTTGCCGAGGCTGCCGCCCGCCTTGGTAAACATACTGCGCAGGTCAGCGACGGTGCGGTTGGTGTTGTCGGTGAGGGTTTCGACGAAGATCGCCACGCCGCCGGGGGCATAGCCTTCGTAGGTTATCTCCTCGTAGTCCTGCCCTTCGATCTCGCCCGTGCCCCGCTTGATGGCCCGTTCAATGTTGTCCTTGGGCATGTTCTCCGACTTGCCCTTCTCCACGGCCAGCGCCAGCTTCGGGTTCATGTCGATATCGCCGCCGCCTTCGCGGGCCGCCACAGTAATCTCCCTTGTAATGCGGGCCCAGATCTTCGATTTCTTAGCGTCCGTCGCCGCCTTCTGCCGCTTGATCTTCGACCATTTATTATGTCCAGCCATTGTTCAGAGATGGGATTTGTGCTTGGATAACGCCGATGGTTCTGCAAGATACACCCTTTTCCGCCGTACAGGTTCTCGCTTTACGGAGCCAGCCGTTCTAAAAAATCGGTGATGAGGCGGTTGGCGCGGCGCGGGTACTCGCGGGGTACCATGTGCCCGCCCTGCTCGAAGACATGCAACACGGCGTGCGGAAAACGTTCATGGGCGCGGTAGGCGTAGGCGAGCGGCATCAGCCAGTCGTGGGCCCCGTGCAGGATGAGGACGGGCGCGGTGATCTCGTGCAACCGGTCGGCGTAGTTGGTGTGCACCGTCTTCGGTCCGAGTTCACTGCGCAGCCAGGTGACGAAGGTGCGGATCTGCCCGTCGGCCATGATGCCCGTCTGCGCATCTTCCACCAGGTCCTCGGTAATGGCGTCGGGGTGGGCGATGGCAACGTGCAGGGCCAGCCGCATCACGCCGGGTCCCTTGCGCAACACAGTTTGCACCAGCGTGGGCAGCCCTGGCAGATGTGCCGCCGCATACGCCAGCGGATGCAACGGCACACGCGGCTGCCAGCCATAGACACCCGCCAGGCCCAGCCCAATGATTCTTTCAGGATGTTGCAGCGCCAGCCCGATAGCAGCGGCTCCGCTCATCGAAGAGCCAAAGAGCACGGCACGCGGCAGGTCCATCGCGTCCATAAACCGGGCGATGAAGTCGATGAAGTAAGCCGTGGTGTAGGGCGCGTCGGATGGTTTCTCGCTCTTGCCATAGCCGGGCAGGTCGGGGGCGAAGACGCGGTAGCGCGGCGGCAGGCTTTCGAGTGTGCGCCGCCAGGTGAGCGTGCTGGAGTCCAGCATGCCGCCTTGCAGCAGAACGACCGGCAGGCCGTCGCCCTCACTGTAGCGGCAGTAGATGCGCAGGCCATCGACATCGACCCAGCGGCTCTGGATGTAAGGGGATTGGTACACGCCTGGAAAATACTGCTGGATGATTCGAGGAACACAGCGTACGGATGGTAAGGCGAAATGCGGTAAACGTAAAGCAGGTAGCTAGGCTGTTTATTTCGTCAGTCGCTACGCTCGTGTCAAAAGATTGATTTTGCAGCCCAGGTCGTGTAGCCTTCCTAAGTCCTCGGCGTTGCGGAGAGCGGGATGCGACGAGCGGAGCGCGAAACCGGCTCTTGACCAACTCTCCGCTGCCCGCCTTCCGCTCTCCGAATGCCACGCCTGGGAACATCGT
>DATGCC010000039.1:0-6094 GCA_035312345.1 Rhodothermales bacterium | reverse complement strand
GGCTACCTGACGGGCGGCACCATCCACCTCGTCATCAACAACCAGATTGGCTTCACGACTGGGCCGAGCGATGCGCGCAGTTCGACGTACGCCACCGACATAGCCCGGATGATCCAGGCTCCTATCTTCCACGTCAACGGCGACGATCCTGAAGCCTGCGTGCGTGTGGCCCGGCTGGCGCTCGACTACCGGCAGGTCTTCAACAAGGATGTCGTGATCGACATGCTGTGTTACCGCGTCCACGGCCACAACGAGGGCGACGAGCCGACGTACACGCAGCCGCTGCTCTACGCCAAGATCGAAGAGAAGCGCTCGCCCCGGAAACTCTACACCGAGGCTCTCCTGCGGCGCGGCGAGATGGAGCCGGACGAAGCCGAGAAGATGCTGGACGACTTCCGCGACCGATTGCAGGAAGCGTTCGAGCGCACCAAGGATCTGAAAGAGAAAGACCCGCAGGAGAGTCTGGAGCGCCACGAGCAACGTCGAGAAGCCGAATCACGGCTGGCCCAGGTTGATACGAAAGCAAGCCGCGAAGACCTGAAAGCCGTCGTCAAGACGCTGGTCGAGATGCCGGAGGGGTTCAACATCCACAAGAAGCTCATCCGCCAGTTCAAGCGCCGCGACAGCCTTTTCGAGGAGGGCAAGATCGACTGGGCCTTTGCCGAGGCGTTGGCGTTCGGGGCGTTGCTGCTAGAGGACACCTACATCCGCATCAGCGGGCAGGACAGCCGCCGCGCCACCTTCAGCCAGCGCCACGCGGTGCTGTACGACCAGGAAACCGGCGAGGAGTACATCCCGCTCAACAACATGCGCGACGAGCAAGCGAAGCTGTATATCTACGACAGCCTGCTCTCCGAATACGCGGTCACCGGCTTCGAGTATGGCTATTCCGTCGCCGATCCCAGTTCGCTGGTGATGTGGGAAGCGCAGTTTGGTGACTTTGTCAATGGCGCGCAGATCGTGTTCGACCAGTTCCTCTCGGCGGCAGAAGAGAAGTGGGGGCAGATGTCGAGCCTCGTGGTGCTCTTGCCGCACGGCTATGAAGGGCAGGGGCCGGAGCACTCATCAGCCCGACTGGAGCGCTTCCTGCAACTGTGCGCCGAGAACAACATGATCGTCGCCAACCTGAGCACGCCGGCCAACTACTTCCACGCGCTACGCCGCCAGGTCAAGCGCGACGTGAAGAAGCCGCTCATCCTGATGACACCCAAGAGCCTGCTACGCAACCCAATGGTCGTCTCGGCTCCAGAAGCGTTCACCGATGGTGGCTTCCAGGAGGTCATCCCGGCAGAGATCGACCCGGCTAGAGCCGAGCGGTTGCTCTTCTGTAGCGGCAAGGTTTACTACGATTTGCTGAAAGCGCTGGAAGAGCACGAAGATTTGCAGAGCAAAATTGCTATCGCCCGCGTCGAGCAATTCTATCCGTTCCCGGAAACAGAAATCCGGGCTGAGCTAGAGCGTTTCAAAGACGTGGGCGAGGTGCTGTGGGTGCAGGAAGAACCCGCCAACATGGGTGCGTGGAGTTTTCTCCGTTACCGCTTCGACGACCTGCTCGAAGCCATCCATGGCGATTGCAATCATCGCATTGGCTATGCTGGTCGCCCTGCGAGCGCCAGCCCCGCTACCGGCAGCGCCAAAGTCCACGAGTTGGAGCAAAACAAGCTCATCGGCGAAGCGCTAGGAAAGTAAGAGGGACGAAGTACAAGGAAAGGAAATTGCCCTTTGACAATCGCCCTTCGTCCTTCTGACAGCCCCGTTGAATGCAAAAAGGCAACCCCTTCATCTAAAGGGTCGCCTTTCGCGCTGTTGCGGCTAAACCGGAACGTGGGTGTTGGGAATTAGGAAGTAGAAAATGGTCTTCTAAACCCAACCACTTTCAGATCCCCAATTCCTAGTACCGGCGGTTATGCTTGCGGGCGTTACGAGCTGCTTTTTCCTTCGCCAGACGGCGCTCTTCGGATGGCTTCGTAAACGACATATTCTGGCGATACATGCGCAGCACACGGCTGCGGTTCACAGCGCGCTTGAAGCGGCGCAATGCACGGTCGATGTTTTCTTTGTCGCGGACTTTGACGCCAACGCCTACTTGATGAGATGCCAAGACAATCCCTCCGTTTTAAATTAGATGGTTCCGGTTTTTGCTAAAGCCCCACAATATACGTTATGGGGACCATCTATAACAACTTCGATTTATTGAAGTTTCGATAGGGTTCTTGGGGCACAGTGACCTTTAGCCTGCCGAAGCAGATGTAAAGACCATTTGGTGCAGAAAAGTAACGACGAGGCTGCTCAAAATGGGACCACAGATGCAAGGCACGTTGAAGGTCACTGTGCCCTATCACAACAAACCCTTAACAACCAGCGAGGCCAAGCTTTGTACCAAGCCCGGCCTCGCCGAATGAAAGGTGCTAATGTTGTTGACCTCAGGGACCTACCGCCAGATCGGCCATGGTGTTGCGCACATACAGGTTTTCCCGGAAATACCGGTGCTCCTGTGCATAGCTGGCCAGCGTAGCCAGCGTAAGGCGGCGAACACGGGGCGACGTTTCCTGGGCGACCTGTTCGAGCAAGGCGAACATGCTCTCCTGGTCACCGATCTCGTGTAGGGCTGATAAGGCCATGATGCGATAACCTTCTACCGGATCCTTGTCGTAAATCTCCAGCAGCTTTGGCACGGCTGCGCTGAGGTCGATCTCATCGCTGTATAGTGCAGCGAAGTGCAGGCAGTGCTGTAAGCCCTCTTGTTTGTTGGCTTCGACAGGGGAGTCGAGCAGGGTCGCTAATTGCTCGCCCAGGTTTTGCGCCCACCACGAGGGTCCTTCGGGCGTAACGAGTTGCTTAGACGCCTGCGCGAACGTGGGTGCTGCCAGCGCGACAGACAAAAGTCCTACCATCAGACACGTGGTAAGGTGCATGCGTACCTGTTTAGTACGCGAGTGATGCTTTCCTTGCATATAGGTATCCTCCCTCCCAGGAAGTGAAAAAGAATGAACAGGACGCCTTACGGCACAGTGTTTTTCATGTTACACGGCACATCATTGAGGCTCTCCTGAATCCTCGGAGTAGCAAGCATAAAGGATGCAGGAACACTATCTTGCCCATCCTGCAAAAAAAGGATCGAATACCCATTCCAGTGCAAATCGTTTTGGCAACACGCAACCCCGGCAAAGTGGCTGAACTGCGCAGCCTGCTGGTCGATCTTCCCGTAGAATTGCGAACGGTGACCGACTTTCCTGATGCACCTGAAGTAGTAGAAGATGCGCCCACGCTCGAAGGCAATGCCGCCAAGAAAGCACTGGCCCTGTATGAGCATACCGGCCTCGTCAGCCTGGCCGACGACACCGGTCTGGAAGTGAACGCCCTGGATGGACGCCCCGGTGTGCATTCCGCCCGATACGCTGGCCCCGATGCCAGCGATGCTGGCAACCGAGTTCTGCTACGCCAGGAGTTGAACGGTCATGCTGATCGCACCGCACAGTTTCGTACGGTCATTGCCTTCGCAGAAAACGGGGAGGTGTACTATTTTGAGGGCATCTGCAAAGGCCACATCCTTGATGAGGAACGGGGCAGCGGCGGTTTCGGCTACGATGCTCTGTTCGTGCCGGAAGGCGAAACACAAACCTTCGCTGAAATGGACACCCCCACCAAAAACGCCATCAGCCATCGCGGACGAGCCCTTCAATCATTCATCGCGTACCTGCGAGATCGACTGTAGCCTACTCATCCTCCCACCCACACGCCCCACCCCAGACATGGTAGTCCTTATCCAGCGCGTTAAAGAAGCATCTGTCACAGTAGATGGCGAAACAGTAGGTGCTATCGATCATGGCCTGCTGATTTTACTGGGCGTGCATGTGGACGACACCGAGCAGGAAGGCCAATGGCTTGCTCGCAAGTGCGCCAACCTGCGCATCTTTCGTGACGATGAGGGCCTGATGAATCGCTCGGTAACAGATATTGATGGCGAGGCGCTGGTGGTTTCGCAGTTTACCCTCTATGGCGATGCGCAGAAAGGCAACCGGCCCTCGTTTATTGCGTCGGCGCGACCCGAAAAAGCGGAGTCGCTGTATGAGCAGTTCGTCACGGATCTGAGCGCATATCTGGGCAAACCCGTGCCCACCGGCATCTTCGGCGCAATGATGGACGTACATCTGGTCAACGATGGCCCCGTGACGTTGTGGGTAGAGCGCAAACTGTAAATTGGGTGGATGGTTGATTTTTCTATTCACCATCAACCATTCCCTATCCCCCCTAGTATCGCTCTTGTGTCCTTGGCTGCTTATTCCTACTATGAGCACGCCATGCACCTTCCATCGCGGATCGATCACCAAGCGCTTGTACCGATGAAATACTGCTTCTTTCTGCTGTTGCTGGTTTTTTCTCTACCCCTTGTGGCGCAGGCTCAGGAAATGCAATGGGAGGACTACGAGCCGCGTTCCACGCTCGTCGTTCCTGAGCATCCCGTCACGCAGGCCAAATTCCCGTTTGTGGATGCCCACGCCCACCAGTGGCGCATTGGCGAGATGTCGCAGGCCGATATGGACCAACTTGTCGCCGAGATGGACGCGATGAATATGGCCGTCATGGTCAACCTCAGCGGTGGCAGCGGCGCGGATCTGAAGCAGAAAGTGGATAACACGGAGCGGTACCATCCGGGCCGGTTTGTGCATTACGCCAATATTGACTTTAGCACCGTTGATGATCCTGATTTTGGCGAAAAGGCGGCGGCGCAACTCGAAGAGGATGTGCGCGTCAATGGCGCACGGGGCCTCAAGATTTTCAAGAACCTCGGCATGTCGGTGTTCTACGCCAACGGGGACCGTGTCCACACCGACGACCCGCGCCTCGAACCGATCTGGGACAAAGCGGGCGAACTCGGTATTCCTGTGCTCATCCACACCGGTGACCCGGCTCCGTTCTGGCAACCGCAGGACAAGTACAACGAACGCTGGTTCGAGCTCAAAGAGCGCCCCCGCCGCAAGCGCGATCCCGAGCCGTCGTGGGAGACGATCATGGGCGAGCACTGGAACCTGATCCGCAAACACCCTACCACCACGTTCATCAGCGCCCACTTGAGCTGGCTCGGCAACGACCTCGGACGCCTCGGCGAGTTGTTGGACGAGTTGCCGAACATGTACACCGAACTCGGGGCCGTGGTCGGTGAATTGGGACGCCAGCCGCACACGGCCCATGCCTTTCTCACGGAATACCAGGACCGCGTGCTGATGGGCAAGGACTCGTACGCGCCAGAGGAATACCACGTCTACTTTCGCATTTTCGAGACGAAGGACGAGTATTTCGACTACTACCGCAAGCGCCACGCCTTCTGGAAAATGTACGGCATGGATCTGCCCGACGAGGTGTTGCAGAAGGTCTACTACGAAAATGCCCAGCGCGTCATCCCCGGTCTCGACGCCTCGCTGTTTGAGAATTGATGGATTGGGCGGGGCGGACGGACACATGGGTCCGCCCCTACGATTGCTGTAATTGCCGAATGCCGGTAACCATCTCCCTTTCCCCCTCTCTTCCTTTTCCCATCCTTTTCACCCTCTTCCCTCCTCGCTCTTCCCCGTCTGCCAATGATTTACAACGACGTGTACATCCTCGCGGTACTGTCGTTGCTGGTGGTGGCGTCGGAGTGGCTGGTGCGGAGGACGTGGCTGAAGCACGTCGGCACGGCGTTGCTGGTGATTCTGTTAACCGCCATCGTTGCCAACCTGGGGCTCCTACCGACGACCTCAACGGACGAAGCGCCAGTACCTATCTACAACTTTATCTTCGGCGTTGTCGCACCGCTGTCGATTCTGTGGCTCTTACTCAAGGTCAACCTGCGCGATGTGCTGAAGGCGGGGTTGCCGATCATTTCCCTGTTCCTCATCGGCTCGGTGGGGACGGCAGCGGGCGTGGTGGTGGGCATGCTGGTGATTAACGGGCCGGAAAGCATCGGGCCGTTGTATTACGCGCTGGGTGGCATGTTTGTCGGCACCTACACGGGCGGCAGCGTCAACTTCAACGCACTGGCGTTGCAATACGACATGATGCGCGAGGGTGTGCTCTTTGGTGGGGCCATCGTTGTCGATAACATCATCACGGC
>DATGCC010000038.1:0-13216 GCA_035312345.1 Rhodothermales bacterium | reverse complement strand
CTGACCTTGCGGTAGTGGAAGTCGGCCTGGGCGGCCGCCTCGACGCAACCAACGTGATTACGCCGCGCCTGTCGATCATTACCACCATTGGCCTCGAACACACCGACCTGCTGGGCGATACGCTGGCAGCTATTGCCCGCGAGAAAGCGGGCATCATCAAGCCTGGCGTGCCCATCCTGACCGCTGTGACCCAACCTGAGGCGCTTGCCTCTATCTGCGCTGTGGCCGAAGCGCAAGCGGCCTCATTGCATCTGATGCAGGAGGAAGTCCATGTCCGCAATGTGGCAACCTCGGTTGAAGGTTTGACGATGGAGGTACAAACTCCGATGCGCATGTATGAGAACGTGCAGGTAGGCGTCCCCGGCCTGCATCAGCAAATGAATGCTAGCCTCGCCTTGCGTGCTGCCGAATTGTTGTTCGACGAGGTACGGCGCGACCCCACAGCTATCTATACGGGCCTGCGCGAGGTACGCACGCTCGCCGGATTGCGCGGGCGGCTCGACGTGTTGCAGACTCGTCCGCTCATCATAGCCGATGTGGGTCACAACCCGGACGGACTCGCCACGGCGCTGGCTTTCATCCAGCATCATCAGCCCAAGCAACGGGGACGGCTTTATGTGATCTTCGGAGCCATGCGTGATAAAGAGATAGCCGCCATGGCGCGGCTACTGGCAGAAGCGGACGCTACGGTCTTGCCCGTATCGGCGGGCGGCGACCGGATGCTACCGGCTGCGGATCTTGCAGCAGCTTTGCGACGTCAAGGGGTATCGATCATTGAAAAAAAACACGTATCGTCAGGCTGGGTATGGTTCATGAACCACGCCGCCGAGGACCACGTGTTGCTCATCACAGGGTCGCATCAGGTGGTAGCACAGGTGCCAGGATGGACTCGCTGAACGCGCCTCCCTGTCACGAACTTCACAAAATATCCGATTCTACACAGAACCGGCATTTGATTTTAGTGTACAAGTGACGGATCTTATGGTATTGGCGATTTATAGCGGCCCGCATTGGATTGCGTATGCCCGCCTATCCTCCTCTGAGCTTCGGCACCCTGCCCGGCTGATCAGGATTTCCCCACTCCCTCTGTACCCGACCTCGTGCTCTTTTGATGAGTCTTGCCCTGTCGGGATAGAGTCATAGACCCCACCTTTTCGCGTCTTGTTCTTCTGAGACCGTCTTGCCGGCCATTATGGCCCTGCCCTACCTGAGCGTCCCTATCCCTATCTAAACCATTGCTTTCTGAAGGATGAAAATTGCAGACCTGCAAGGGAAGAAGCTTCCCGAATTGAAAAACCTTGCCCGCGAACTAAACCTCTCGGGATTTTCCAACCTGCGCAAGCAGGACCTGATCTACCTGATCCTGGAAGCGGAGGCCGAAGCGGTAGCCGGAAACGGCAAAAGCAAGCGCAAGCCGCGCGCCAAGCAGAACAAACAAAACGGCACCGACGACAAGCAAAAATCGTCGCAGCAAGCCGACAGCAAGCAGGACCAGCCACGCGACGATGCGAAAAGCAACCAGGACAGCTCGTCCTCGAAAAACCAGGACCAGCAGCAGCGTAGCGACAGACGGTCTAAGCGCGATACGCAAAGCCGTAGCAACGACCGCAGCAAGTCCAATCGGGACAACCGGCGACAGTCGAGCAAACAGGATAGTGGCGACGCCCAGCAAACCGAGGCCAGCCAGGACACCTCGTCCGACGACACGAAAAGCCGCAACACCCGCCGCAATCGTGACGATAATCGTAGCGACAACCGCAGCAAGTCCAGCCGCGACGACAACAGCAACCGCGACAGCAACAAAAACCGCAACGAGCGTCGCAAGCGCGGACGCGACAGCCGCCGCTCCAACCGCGACGACCGACGCAAACGGGTCTACGAGGGCCGCCCGGATTACATGGCCCAGCACGACCCCAACAAGACGGAGTTGGACGGCATGATTAACAAAATCGGGGTGCTCGAAGTGCTCCCCGATGGCTACGGCTTCCTCCGCTCGCCGGAATACAATTACCTGCCCAGCCCCGACGACATCTACGTCTCGCCCTCCCAGATCAAGCGCTTCAGCCTGCGCCTGGGCGACACGGTGAAAGGCGATGTGCGCCCACCCAAAGAAGGCGAGCGCTTCTTCGCCCTCATCCAGGTAGACGAGATCAACGGACGGCCCCCGGCGACCATCGAAGAGCGCCAGAGCTTCGACTACCTGACGCCGCTTTACCCGGAAGAACATCTGATTCTGGAGACGAAGAGCACCGAAACCAGCATGCGCGTGCTGGATCTCTTCGCGCCCATCGGCAAAGGGCAGCGTGGCCTCATCGTGGCCCAGCCCAAAACGGGTAAGACGATCCTGCTCCAGAAAATTGCCAACGCGATTACGGAGAACCACCCCGAGGTGCACCTGCTGATCCTGCTGGTGGACGAGCGCCCCGAGGAAGTGACGGACATGGAGCGCCACGTGAAGGCCGAAGTCATCGGCTCGACCTTCGATCAGGATCCCGAGCGCCACGTAGAAGTCGCCAACATCGTGCTCGAAAAAGCCAAACGGCTCGTCGAGGCCAAGCAAGACGTGGTCATCCTGCTCGATTCGATCACGCGCCTCGCCCGCGCCCACAACGCCGTGGCCCCCGATTCGGGCCGTACACTCTCCGGCGGTATCGAAGCCGGAGCCTTGCGGGGACCCAAGCGCTTCTTCGGCGCAGCGCGTAACGTCGAGGAAGGCGGCTCGCTGACCATCATCGGCACTGCCCTCATCGACACGGGCAGCCGCATGGACGAGGTCATTTTTGAGGAGTTCAAAGGCACCGGCAACATGGAACTGGTGTTGAACCGCCAGATGGCCGACCGCCGCATCTTCCCGGCCATTGACGTTATCAAATCCGGCACCCGCCGCGAAGAACTGCTACTCCACGAAGCCAAGCTGAGCCGCATCTGGATCCTGCGCAAACTCCTGGCCGACATGGACCCTATTCAGGCCATGCAATTCCTGCTGGACCGCATGCGCGGCACCAAAGACAACGACGAGTTCCTCGTCACGATGAACTCGTAGGTTCTAGGAAAGGAGGAGAGGGAGAAAGGGGGAGTGGGAGCATCTTTTCCTCCCCCTTTCTCCCTCTCTCCCTCTCCCCCTTTCTTCAAAACAACCCCAACGGACTCCCCTAGATGTCAAACCAAGCTGATTTCAAAACCCTTCTTTTTGACATGGACGGCGTGCTGGTGGATGTGTCCCGCTCCTACCGCCGCGCTATCGAAGAAACGGTGTTTCACTTCACAGGCCGAAAAATCCAGGCCAACACCGTACAGCGGTACAAAAACCTCGGCGGCTTCAATGACGACTGGAAGCTGACCCACGCCATCATCACCGACAGCGGCATGGAAGTCTCGCTGGCACGGGTCGTGGACGAATTCCAGAAACGCTACCGGGGCGAGAACTGGGACGGATTCATTTCCGAAGAGCCACCGCTCATCCACACCCGCACGCTCGACGCGCTGACCCGCGAAGGCCGCATCATGGGCATCGTGACAGGCCGCCCCGAAGCCGAAGCCCGCTGGACCCTCGACCGCCTCGGCTGGAAGAAATACTTCCCCCTGATCGTCGCCAAAGAAAAGCAGGAACGGCGCGGCAAGCCCGACCCGTTCCCCCTCCAGCATGCGCTTGGCATCCTCAACGCCGCCGGGTTCGACGCCACACCCGACCGATCCGTCTACATTGGCGACTCGGTGGATGACATGCGAGCGGCACAGGCGGCTGAGATGTGGGCCATCGGCATCGTGCCGCCGTACCTCGACTATGAGGCCCATGCTGCCCTCCTCCGCGAACGAGGAGCCCACATCACTATCGACGACCCCAACGAGCTACCCGGCATTATCGAGAGCTTCAACACCCACCTCACCGCCCTGGAGCCCGACGGTAGCGAAGAAAGCTGAGTCGATTTTAGATCCCGGATCGGTGTCCGGGACAAGCTTGGGATTTTGGATTGCTCGTACGAAGGGCCGTGCTGGTTGATCTGGCGCGGTCTTTTTGTTTAGGTACTGCACATGAGGAGATTGTATGAGGGCTGTTTGCCTGCCAGCCACAACTCAGCACGTCCTCCCCATGCATGTAAGCACGTTTCTGGTTAGCCCTCTGGTCCTCTTTCTCGGCAGTTGCTCCCTGCTTGGCCCAAATGAGCCAGCACTTAAACTGACGACGAACCAGCAAAGCTATGTTCTTGATGGAACCTCAAGCATCGAAGTGACCGCTGAAAATGTGTCCAGCCAAATACTGCACTTCACTTCTTGCATGCCGGTAGCTGTCGAAGAAGTGACCGGGAGCCAAGTCGTCGGTACCCATACCTTCCCAACATGCGAATGCATCTGTAAAGAAACCTTGCAACCGGGAGAGCGCTGGACTCAGACCATTTCCACCCAAAGCCTTCAACAGTACAGCCAACTACCTCTCGACCTCATGCATCACTACCGGGTGCGGCTGGCTTTTTACCGGGATGAGCATCTAACCCAATTGCTTCCGGTCTCATCGCTCTACTCCAATCTGTTCAGTTTAACCAATTAGCTGGCAGCTATTCCTGCGCGTGCGGAGCCGTGACCGCCTCCGGCCACTCGGCTCCCGAAGCGACGAGGTCTTCCTCCTCCTCATCCTTCACATCGCCCTCTGGCTCCGGGATCACCACCGCTACCAGCAACGCCATCAGCACAATGGCAATGGCCCCGATGAGCGTGTTGCTAAAAAACCCGTACTTGACATACACCGGCCCGGCAAACTTGCCCGCCAGTGCGAAGCCGCCCTGCCCGACGGCCACCGCCAGGCTCATCAAAATGCCACGCTGGGCATCCGGCACGATGGCCGTCATCAGCGACTGAAGCGGACTGATGCGCATGGAGACGGTTACCATGATCAGGCCAAAGAGCACCGCCGCACTGATGAATCCGGCTACCACAAAAGTCGTCGAAAGCATCAAGATGCCGAAGAGAAAACACGAAAGCACCACCAGCGGCTTGCGGCCTACCCGATCCGAAAGCGACCCGGCAGCGGGCCCCGCCACAAGGTTGGCCACGCCACCGACGGCAAAAAGCATCCCGATCTCGACGCCTGTCAGGCCCTTCACATTTTCCAGCCAGACGGACAGGTAGATGACAAAGAAACCGATGCTGAAGAACATCAGCAGATAGGCCAGCACCGCCGGCCCGGTGTGGCGCCCAATGAGCAGTCGCCCGTAATTAACCAGCGCCCGCTTGATGGAAAGCCGTTTCTCATCAAGCGCGACGTTGGGCTGCGGCACGGCGTACCAGATCAGCAACGTGGCAAACGTCATCGTGATAGCAAAAGCAATGAAGGGCCATCGGTAGCCGAGTGCTGCTGCTACAATTTTACCTATGGACACCCCCAGAATTTGCCCGGCAGCGATGCCGCTCATCACCCAGCCATTGGCCCATCCCCGACGGTTGTAGGGGAAATAATCGCCTACGTAGGCCACGGCGGCTCCGCTGAGCATGCCACCCGCCACCCCTGCCAGCGCCCGCACCATCAACAACGCTGCATAGGAGGTCGCCACGCCGTGCAGGTAGAGAGAAACCGCCATCGCTGCCGAGCCGAGAAGCAAAACGCGCCGCCGCCCGATCTTGTCCGAAATGGGCCCGACAATGACAGCGAAGATCGCCAACATCACTGCGTAGGCCGTCACAAGGTCGCCGAGGCGGGATTCTGCCACATGGAGCGCCGCGCTGATATCCGGCAGAATGGGAGCTACGATGATAACCTGGCTGCTGGCCGAAAACACGAGCAACCAGAGGGCCAGTAAAATGAGATAGGTGTTCGGTTCTTTCTTGAGCACAGGGAGGAAACAGGGCCTCAGGCAGTGGAGATACTTTCAAAAAGATCGTTCCAACAACCAACCCTCCGGCAGGAAGGTTTCTGGCTGGCATAAATAGATACCAACCGCATCGCAGAGAAGCCTACCCGGCTAACAAGGATTGTGCCTGCTACTACCAAAACACAGTGAAGACTTGGTTGCCAGCGACTGATTTAATGAGATGATAATGTCAACCTAATATGCAGGTAACACAGCACACCTATGTTTGTGGGCGCATAGGATAGTGCATGCATGTCTTCTATAGCCCACTGCCTTTTTTATAGACCCCACTTTCATGAATCACTTGCAGACCCCTTGGGCGCGTAGCCTGTGTATGGCTATGGTCGCCTTTCTTTTTGGGATCGCCCCAGGCGGAGTAGTGCCCGCCCTGGCCCAGACTGGCACCATTACCGGTGTTGTGGTCGATGCCGAACTCGGCGAGACGCTCATCGGGGCCAACGTCATTATCCAGGGCACCACCACCGGCTCGACCACCGACCTGAATGGTCGCTACGAGTTCGAGGCTCCCGTAGGTACCCATACGCTCGTTTTCTCTTATATCGGCTTCAACAGAACCGTCGTTGAAGGCGTGGAGGTGAAGGAAGAACAGGCCACGAAGATCGACATCAGCCTGACGCCAGAAGCCGTCGAAGTGGGCGAAGTGGTGGTAGAAGCCACGGCGCTGGAAAACACCGACGCGGCGCTGCTCCGTCAACGCCAGAAATCCGTAGCGATGAGCGACGCCATCAGCGCCGAAACCATCAGCCGATCGGGCGCGGGCGATGCCTCGGCAGCTATGACCAAAATCACCGGAGCTTCGGTCGTGGACGGCAAATACGTCTACATTCGCGGCCTGGGCGAGCGCTATTCCTCCACGCAGTTGAACGGAGCCGCCCTGCCGAGCGCCGACCCCGACAAAAAAGCTTTCCAGCTCGACCTTTTCCCCTCGAACCTGCTCGACAACATTGTCACGCTGAAAACCTTTACACCGGACAAACCAGGCGACTTCAGCGGCGGCCTCGTTGATATCGGGACGAAAAATTTCCCCGAAACGTTCACCGCACAGCTTACGCTCTCGTCGGCCTACAATACGCAGGCTACCTTTGCAGATGATGTGCTGACCTTCCCTGGCATCCACACCAACGCCCTCGGCTTTGCGACGGACGAACTCGGGGTGCCATCCATGCTGCGGAACCCGGCCTTCGAGATTCCAAACTCTTCGGCCTTCGAGATTGAAGCACGACGCGACGCCGAAAAAGCCGCCCAACTTGATGCCGTGACGCGAGCCTTCGACTCGGTGATGTATCCTTCGACGCGCAAAGCCTTTGTCAACCGCAGTATCTCGGCCTCTATCGGGAATCAGTTTTCGGTGGCCAACCGCCCGCTCGGGTTCACCGCAAGCCTGTCGTATGCACAGAACTCATCAGCCTACAACGACGGTAGCGTGGGTCGCTACGAACTTGTTGGCGGCTCCGTGGCCGACATCGACGCGCTGACGCCGTTGCGCAGCTTCGGCGGTGAGAATGGGCTGGACATCAAAGGCAGCCAGGAATCTGACCTCGGCGGTCTCGCCACGCTGTCGTACCGTCCACATCCGAACCACGAGCTTTCGACGACCTATCTCCAGACGAAAAGCTCCGTCTCTTCGGCACGGTTCCTTTCAGGTGTCTGGCAGGATCTCTCCAACCAGTCGACGTTCGAGACGCGTGTGATTGGCTTCAAGGAGCGTGACCTGCGGTCCATCCAACTTAACGGCGAGCACAACATCAAAGGCGTGACGGTGGAGTGGAAAGGCGCGACGGCCCGCAACACGCAGGACGAGCCCGACCTCCGCTACTTCTCGAACCATTACACGGTGCGCGAGCGCAACGGGGCCATCGACACGCTCTATCAGAAACCCGCCTCGCTCTACCCGGCTCCGATCCGTATCTTCCGCGATCTAGAAGAGGACAATCGGAACGGTGGCCTCGACGTGACGATTCCGTTCAAGCAATGGAGTGGCTTCCAGAGTAACCTCAAAGTAGGCGGCTCTTATCTGGACATCCAGCGCGACTTCAACGAGCGCCAATTCGAGTACCGCGAAGGCAGCGGCGTTAGATTTGCCGATTTCGAAGGCGACGACGAAGCCTACTTCCAGGTGGTCGGCATCGTAGACACGACCAACGCCCGTTACACCTTTGGCAACTACATCATCGAAACGACGCCGAAGAAGAACGATTATACGGGCGACCAGACGGTGGCAGCAGGCTATGCGATGCTCGAACTCGGCCTCCTGCGCCAGCTTCGCTTCATCGGCGGCGTACGCTATGAAAGCACAGAGATGACCACCGTCAGCGCCGACACGAGCCTGCCTATCGGTGAACTGAACAACCGGGACTGGCTGCCCTCGGCAAACCTGATTTACGCACTGGGTGAGAACATGAACCTGCGCGCTGCCTTCACGCAGACGCTGGCCCGTCCCACCTTTCGCGAACTCGCGCCCTACTCAACGTTCGACTTCGTGGGCGACTTCGTCTTCGGCGGCAACTCCAGCCTCAAGCGCACCCTGATCACCAACTATGACTTGCGGTGGGAGTGGTTCATGCGCTCTGGCGAAATACTCGCGGTCAGCGGTTTCTACAAAGGCTTCGAGAACCCCATTGAGCGCGTCATCCTGACGAGCGTAGGCAACAACACGCTGTCTGTGCAGAACGTGGACAAAGGCATCGTCTACGGCCTCGAACTGGAAGCCCGCAAACGCCTCGACTTCATCACACCGGCCCTGCGCTTCATGCAGGTGGGCGGCAACCTTTCGCTCGTGCAGTCGGAAGTAGACATTCCGCAGGAAGAACTCGACGTGATTCGTGAGGCCGATCCCGACGCCAGTACGTCGCGTAGCCTTCAGGGCCAATCGCCCTACCTGCTCAACCTGGACGTGTCTTACGACAACTACGAGACGGGCACCGTGGTGGGCCTCTACTATAACATCTTCGGCGACCGCCTGTCAACGGTGTCTGAAGGCGCGGCTCCCGACATCTTCGAGCGCTCGCGAGCCACCCTGGATCTCGTCATGTCACAGCGGCTGCTGGGCAGCGTCAACCTCAAGTTCTCCGCCAAAAACCTGCTCGACGATCCCGTGCTCTTCAGTCAGGAGTTTAAAGAGCAGGAGTTCAGCTATAGCAACTATCGCTATGGACGCACCCTCTCGCTAGGCATCACCTATGCGCTGGACTAGCACCACCCAGGCCAAAGGCACTGCGCCTCCGGCTCCTACACATTCCAAACCAAGCATGACAGGGCGACCCAGACGGGTTGCCCTGTTGCGTTTAGGCCGCATGTTAACAAACCATCACCCAATCGTTAGCAAATGGTAAGGTTGCGCTTTACGCCGTCTTGCCGCCCCTTTCTAACTTCCCACAAAGCCTGAGACACTCCATGTACAGACAACTTACTATCCTTTTCCTGATACTGCTTCTCGGACCAGCGGTGGCATTCGGACAGCAGCGCATCGTCGTCACCGATGCGTCGATCAATGCCGGTGAAACCGTCACCTGGTCCAATAACGCTATCTACGAGTTGGACGGTGTAGTCTTCGTTGAGGACGGTGCCACGCTCAACATCGAAGCTGGCACCCGCATTGAAGCCCAGTCCGGTCAGGGCAACGACGCCTCCGCCCTCGTCATTGCGCAGGGCGGCACCATCAACGCCCAGGGCACCGCACAAAACCCCATCGTCTTCACCTCCGTCCTCGACGACGGCACCCTCACCATCGCCGACCGCGGCCTCTGGGGCGGCGTCGTCCTCCTCGGGCGTGCCTCCACCAACAACCCCACCGACGGCGGCATCAAAGAGGTCGAAGGCATCAACGAGATCGTCGGCGAGAACGACACCCGCGCCCAGTACGGCGGCACCAACGACAACGACAACTCGGGCACGATGCGCTACGTCTCCATTCGCTACACCGGCATCAACGTCGGAGCCCAGACCGGCAACGAGATCCAGGGTCTCACCCTCGGCGCGGTCGGTGCAGGCACGACGATCGAGTACATCGAGAGCTTCGCCTCGGCGGACGACGGCTACGAGTTCTTCGGCGGCACGGTCAACACGAAGTACCTCGTCTCAGCCTTCAACGCCGACGACGCCTTCGATACCGACGAAGGCTACCGCGGCAAGGGCCAGTTCTGGTTTGCGATTCTGGCGGAGGATGCTGCCGGTGCCGCTGCCGAGATGGACGGGGCGACGGGCAACGAGTTCTTCGAGCCTTTTGCGCATCCGCAGGTCTACAACGCGACCTACATCGGGCCGGGTGTGGGCAACCTGCCGGTGACGGACCGTGCGGAATTGGTGATCATGCGCGACAACACGGGCGGGGTCTACGCCAACTCGATCTTCACGGACTTTGAGACGGCAGACGGCGCGTACCTGCTGACGGTGGAGGACATCGACAACACGGGGGACAAGACGGCGGACAGCCAGCAGCGCTTGGAAGCCGGTGATCTGGAGTTTTTGGGCAACATCTGGTACAACTTTGCAGCGGGTACGACGCCGGAGGAGTTTGTGACGGACGAGTCGGTAGCTGACATCAACAAGGCGGCCGTGGTGGCGTACCTGAACGACGCGGCCAACGCGAACCGCTTCGTCGATCCTGACCTGGCGGGAGTGAGTCGGACGCCGAACACGGGGTTGGATCCTCGTCCGAACGCGGGTAGTCCTGCGCTGGGTGGGGCACTGGCTCCGACCGACGGTTTCTTCACGGCCACTGACTACGTCGGCGCGTTTGGCAAAGACCTGTGGATTCAGGGCTGGACGGCTCTTGATGCGCTTGGTTATGTCGGCGACATTTCGAGTGTTGGTATCGAAGAGGTGGATGGCGAGATCCCATCGCAGATCGCGCTGACGCAGAACTACCCGAATCCGTTCAATCCGTCTACGACGATTGAGTTTGCCCTAAACCAGGCGCAGGATATCCGCCTGACGGTGTATGACCTGATGGGCCGCGAAGTGACTGTGCTGGCAACAGGCACGCAACCCGCTGGCACGTTCCGCGTCACCTTCGACGCTTCAAACATGGCGTCGGGTATGTACCTCTACCGCCTTGATACCGAAAGCGGCTCGCTCACGAAGAAGATGATGCTGGTCAAGTAAGATCAGCTTTCCATATAGATCCGTGGGTTGAACGACGCGCCGGGTCCTCGCAGGAGGGTCCGGCGCGTTTCCTTTTGTAGCTTTTACCTATTCCCTCCTCTTACTTCGTTAGTCGCTTCGCTCGTTTCCTCTTCCCGCAACCTATCCCTCATTGTTTGCTAACATCCACATAATCAACCAGTAACGAACAATTCCTATCGTAAACGCACATGGGCTCCGTCGTTGTCGAACCAACTGCATGCAGACGCCTAACTTCTACCGCACCATCTGGCTATCCGACGTTCACCTGGGCACACGGGCGAGCAAGACGGACTTTCTGCTCGACTTCCTGCGATGCAACGAGTCCGAGTTCCTCTACCTCGTCGGCGACATCGTGGACGGGTGGGCGCTGAAGCGAACGTGGCTCTGGGACGAGCAGCACAACACCATTATCCAGAAGCTACTGCGGAAGGCACGGAAAGGCACGAAGGTGGTCTACCTCCCCGGCAACCACGACGAGTTCGGGCGAGATTTCCTCGGGCTTCGCTTCGGCGACATCACGCTGGCAAACGAACTCGTACACACCACTGCCGATGGGCAGCAACTGCTCGTCCTCCACGGCGACCGCTTCGATGGCGTCATCATGTATGCGAAGTGGCTGTCCCTGCTCGGCTCCTGGGCATACCAGGGTGCCTTGCGGCTGAATCATCTCTACAACCGGCTCGGGCTACCCTACTGGTCATTATCAGCCTATCTGAAACAGTGAGCCAAGAAAGCCGTGCAGTTTATTGAAGACTTCGAGGCCGCCGTCGCGCTTGAGGCTCGTAGCGCCGATGTCGATGGGATCGTCTGCGGGCACATTCACCATGCCGAGTTGCGCACGATTGATGGCGTGCTCTACGCAAACACCGGCGACTGGGTGGAAAGCTGTACGGCGCTCGTCGAGCACATGAACGGCACCCTCGAAATCATCCACTGGACCACCATTGACCATGACACTCCGCGCCCGCCCGACGCACCCGACGATCATGTGCAGATCCCTGTCCACCGCCTGCCACGCTTCCACGAGGCGAAAACCCGTATGTTGCCGTAACGTGAGTCGCGTCGTTGTATCAGATGAGTCTACGATTCTGAGAGACTATGCAAAGACGCTCCCAGACTCGTAGGTTCTCAGTCTCATAGACTCTTTTCGGAGGCATCATGCTCACCTGCCTGTTCATCGTGCAAGGCGAAGGGCGCGGTCATCTGACGCAAGCGCTGTCGCTTAGGGCACAGTTGGAACACGCCGGGCATGCGGTGTGCAGCGTGCTGGTGGGGCAGAGTACCAGCCGCAACGTGCCCGATTTCTTCCTGCGCAAGATCGGGGCTCCGATTACCTATCTCGACAGCCCGAACTTCGTCTACGGCGACGACCGCCGCGCCATCCGACCTCTACAAACCTTGGTGCGCGTCATCCGCCGGGCATCGCGCTTCCGCACAAGCCTGCGTTGCATTGACAGCACCATCAAACACCACCAACCCGACGTGGTGGTCAATTTCTATGAGCCGCTGGGGGGCCTGTACTATGCCCTGCACCGGGCCGCGCCGCCGATGGTCTGCATCGCGCACCAGTACCTGTATCTGCATCCAACACACCGCTTTCCTACGGGCCACGCCGTGCAACGCGCCGCCCTCAAAGCCTTCACCCAGCTCACGGCCTGGGGCGCGACCACCCGGATCGCCCTCTCGCTGGAACCGGTGCCCGGCATCCACCCTGGCCTCGTCGTTACGCCGCCGCTGCTGCGCGAAGAACTTTTTGGCCTGCCGTTCGACCAACAGGAGCCCTTCTTTCTGGCCTACCTGCTCAATGCTGGCTACGCCCGCGACATTATTCGCTGGCACATGCAGCACCCCGATGTGGTACTCCACTGCTTCTGGGACAACCCCGACGCCGCTCCCACCAAACACTATGACGACACCCTGACCTTTCACCGGCTCAATGACGAGCTTTTTCTCGACCTGATGGCACGGTGCCAGGGTCTGATCACCACTGCCGGATTTGAAACCGTGGGCGAGGCCATGTACCTGGGCAAGCCGGTGCTGGCCGTTCCCGTGGAAGGCCACTTTGAGCAGTATTGCAACAGCCGCGATGTGGAACGCCTCGGTGCGGGCCTTGCACGTTCTTCCTTCGATATCGACGGGTTTATGCGCTTTCTTCCATCGCATCAAAGCTCTGCACCCGCGTTTCGGGACTGGCTGCACACAGGCGAGGCGCACCTCCTCCAGGCTAT
>DATGCC010000037.1:0-3975 GCA_035312345.1 Rhodothermales bacterium | reverse complement strand
GAATATCGTTGATGACCGTGAGGAGCGTGTCGCCGCTGGTGCGGATGGTTTCTACAAAGTCCGTCTGTTCAGGTGTCAACTTGGTATCAAGCAGCAGGCTCGTCATCCCGATGACACCATTCATCGGGGTGCGGATCTCATGGCTCATGTTTGCCAGGAAAGCACTGCGGGCGCGGGCGGCCGCCTTGGCATCGGTCAGCGCGAGCCGGAGTGAGGCCGTCCGGGCGGCAATTTCGGCATCCCGTTGGGTAATTATTTCCCACAGCCGCATCTGCTTGACCCCTACAAAACTGGTCGTCAGGCCGAGCCATAGTGGCACAGAGTCCATGATCCATAACAATGGCGAGGAGGTCTGGGCTGTAATGAAGTTTGCCAGCGAAAATGCGCCATACGTCTGTATAGCGTATATTATGCTGCCAAGGATAGGAAAAATGAGTCCGCCTAGAATGCCAATAAGCATGAACTTAGACCCATCCGATATGAACGTCTTGGAGTGCATAGGAGTACTGACTGAGTCGAACGTCGAAGGCATGGCTTTCTCTTTTGCAAAAGCCATACCCGCATGGAAAACAGAACCCCACTACGGATCATTTATTTCACTTCACGACATGAAGAGCACATCAAGAGACGTGTGTTACATGTGAAATGTAAGGTTGCTTCAGATAGCTGTTTCAGCGTGAGGCTGCTTTGTTCGTTAAGAAGAAACAGGTTGTCCGAAGTGTTGCTGCATAATGGCTAGCGCCTGTTCGATATGCTCCATCGAAACATCGAGGTGGGTGGTGGCACGGATGGTGGAGGGCCCGAAGGGTACCATGGCGACGCCTGCCTCGCGCAGCCGGTCGAGGACAGGCAGGGCGGGTTCGTTTACAGTGTCGAACATGACAATGTTGGTTTCTACGGATGCCGGGTCAATAGAGAAAGCCGGAAGCGTAGCGATGCCTTCGGCGAGGCAGCGGGCTTTGGCGTGGTCTTCGGAGAGACGCGGACGGACGTGCTCTAAGGCGTAGAGGCCCGCCGCAGCGAGTACGCCTACCTGCCGCATGCCACCGCCAAACACTTTGCGGAAGCGATGAGCGCTCGTGATAAGCTCTTTGGGTCCGGCCAGCACTGAGCCAACGGGGGCACCGAGTCCTTTGGAAAGGCAGACCGTTACGGTGTCGAACAGTGCCGCGTAATCACGCTCTGCGATGCCCGAAGCTGCTGAGGCGTTCCAGAGCCGTGCTCCGTCGAGGTGGAAGGCCAGATCGTGGGCCCTCGCTACGTCGGCAAGCTCGCGCAGGTTGTCCATCGGATAGACGATGCCCCCTGCTTTGTTGATCGTGTTTTCGAGGCAGAGTAGGCGGGAGGGGGTGTCCCAGTAGTAGCCGGGCCGGATGGCGCTTTTCACCTGCTCGCCTGTCAACACACCCTGCACTCCATCAACCACATGAAGCTGGACGCCAGAGAGGATGCCGGGTGCGCCGGATTCATAGTTGAAGATATGGCTCTGGCGCTCGACGATCACCTCATCGCCGGGCTGCGTGTGGATCTTCAGAGCCAACTGGTTGCCCATCACGCCCGTCGGCACGAACAGGGCTGCCGCCTTGCCTAGTATTTCGGCCACCGTTTCCTGTAGCCGGTTGACGGTCGGGTCTTCGCCAAAGACATCATCGCCCACCTCGGCCTCATACATAGCCCGCCGCATGCCCTCGGACGGACGGGTGACGGTATCGCTGCGCAGATCTATCATGTCAATGTTAGATTTTGGAGTTCGGATTTTGGAATGGGAATGCTAGATAGGCTGTTCTGCAAGGTCAATCCAAAATCGCCCTCGCAAATCAATTCACCAGCCCATCTGGCTCATACGGCGGAGGATGATGCCCCGGTAGCGGGTGGCTGTTTGCGGGGTGCGGTGGCGCGGGTTGGGGATGACGGCGGCCAATCCTGCTGCCTGCGACCGCGAGAGGCGCGCCGCCGACGTGCCATAATACCGCTGCGCCGCTGCCTCGGCTCCGTACACACCCCGGTCCCACTCAATGACATTGAGGTAGAGGTCCAGGATCCGCTCCTTCGATAGTAGCAACTCGGCGAGGTAGGTGAGTGGTACCTCAAAGGCCTTGCGCACGTAGCTGCTGTGCGTCGTCATAAACAGGTTTTTGACGAGTTGCTGCGTAATCGTCGAGCCGCCCCGCCAGGCCCGTCCGCGCCGCCGGTTGTCTTCGATGGCCTCCTGGATGGCTTCCCAGTCGATGCCGAAGTGCTCGTAGAATCGCCCATCTTCCGCTGCCACGACGGCGTGCCGCAGGTTGACAGACATCTCGCTCCGGGGGATCGGGGTGTAGCGCTTACCGTAGGCTTCGTCCTCAAATAGCGACTCGATGCGTCGCTGAATTTGCACTCCTGTCGTCGGGGGCGGGATGAGGTTGTAGGCGGCCAGGCAGAGCGTGCAAAACCCCAGGTACGTGGAGACGAGCATCACCACGCCCAGCAACGTGGTGCGTATTATTTGCCAGAGGCGGCTACCGACAGATCGTTTTCCCCCAGATCGCTTGCGCCGTCGTTTGCGAGCCGCCACGGTTGATTAGGGTTTCTGGTTCAGGGTTGCTGGTTGAAGGTTCAAGGTAGCTCATCAGAGTGAAACAAGGAACGGTGAACCTCGAACAGGGTCCCGAGATCGTCAGGCGTCTTGTCCGGCGCGGGAGATTTCCAGGATTTCGAGCTTGACCTTCCCGGCAGGCACCTGGATCTCAACGACATCACCAACCTCTTTGCCCAGCAAACCTTTACCAATGGGGCTGTTGATAGAAATCTTGAAGCTCGCCAGATCCGCCTCCTGCTCCGAGACGAGCGTGAAGACCTGTTCCGCGCCCACCTTGTGATTCTTCACGCGCACGCGCGAGAGGATAAACGCCTTGCTCGTGTCGATCTGTGTCTCATCGACGATGCGGGCGTTGCTGATCGTTTCCTCCATCTTCGCAATACGGGCTTCAAGCTTGCCCTGTTCTTCTTTCGCTGCGTCGTATTCAGCGTTCTCAGAGAGATCGCCGTGGGAGCGGGCCTCGGCGATGGCGTTTGCCATTTCGGCACGTCCGGTCGTGCGCAGGCGATGGACCTCTGCTTTGAGGTTTTCGAGCGCTTCTTTGGTCAGATAAACGGTCTTCGAGTCGGCCATACCAGTCGATACTGCGATGTTGAAAGCAATAGGGGAACGGGATAAAATAGGATCGCCACGGCCCGAACGAGCTGCGGCGACGACCTCACAGAAACAAAAGAGGCGGCCAGAGAGCCACCTTGAGGAATGTTTCAGATCACGCTTACACGCGGATAGCCAAATTTAGATCCCGTTTTAGCGAGGAAAAACAGGTTAGGGGGATGGGGTGTGGGCAGTTGATGGAAATTGGAAATAGAAAATGCTTGAGTTGTCGCCATACCTCAAGCCAGGCACCGTAGGGACGGACCTATGTGTCCGTCTTCAACCCGTGTGCTCCCCATACGCTTATCCTCCCATTCACGCATCTTTTCTCACCATCCAGTGCGGATAGGCGGGCGAGCAGGCGGCGTGTTCTCGACCACGACGGGGGGGCGGGGCGCGAGCGGGGTTTCGGGGGCGTCGGGCAGGATGCGCCGCGAAGTCCAGAAACGGGTGCGCCAGTAGGATTCACTGAGATGCGAGATCATGACACCCTGACTGGTGGAGGCGTGCGCAAATTCGCCCTCGCCCAGGTAGATGCCGACGTGCCGGGTGCGAGGGCGGGTCTTGAAGAACACAAGGTCGCCAGGGCGGAGGTCGCGGTGGTTGATCATCTCACCCTCGTGGACTTGCTGGGCCGTGGCTCGGGGCAGGTCAATTCCAAAGACATCGCCGTAGACGACCTGCACAAAGGCAGAGCAGTCGATTCCGTCTCGGGTAGTGCCGCCGTAGCGGTAGGGAGTGCCGCGCCAGATGCGCTCGGCGGCGCGCAACAGCGCGCGGGTGTCGCTGTAGGCCACCGATTC
>DATGCC010000036.1:0-4157 GCA_035312345.1 Rhodothermales bacterium | reverse complement strand
GCCCACATCGCCGAGGTCGTAGCGTTTCTCGCTGAAGAACAACCGCTCCAGCACCCCTCGCGCTGTATCGATGTCGGGGGCTTCGGAGCCACGCAACTGCAAATAGAGGTATTCCAGCGCTTCCGCTTCGGAGTGCGCCGGATCTTTTTTCAGCGTGTTGACGAGCGTGGTCTTGTCGAGGGCACTCTCCTCTTCTTCGTCGCGGAGGACGAAAATCTTTTCGATACCCGCTTCCTTGAGCTTGTCATAATCCTCTTCCGTCAACTCGTGGTCAGTCGGGAGGATGACTTCGCGCTCTTTGTGCTCCTCAATGACTTCGCCGGTGTCTTCGTCGATCACTTCCGTGATTTTCTCGACGGTCACCGACGTGGCCAGCCTGCGACCCACAGCCGCTTTGTAGCTCTTCTTGGTCTTGGCGCTAATGTTGTCCGCCAGGTCGAAAATCTTGACCAACTCTTCCGTGTCGGAAAAGCCGAGGGCACGCAGCAGCGTCGTCACCGGCAGCTTCTTCTTGCGGTCGATGTAGGCCCACATGACGTTGCTCACGTCCGTGGAAAACTCGATCCACGACCCCCGGAATGGAATGACGCGGGCCGAGAAGAGCTCGGTACCGTTCGGATGAATGCTTTGCCCGAAGAACACGCCCGGGCTACGGTGCAACTGAGATACGACGACGCGCTCGGCTCCGTTGATGACAAACGTGCCACGCTCGGTCATGGCAGGCAGGTTGCCCAGATAGACTTCCTGCTCGATGGCCTCTTCGGCCTCGTCTTCGTCCTCGTCCTCCTTGCTCGACAGGCGCAACTTCGCCTTCAGCGGGACCGAAAAGCTCAGTCCCTGGGCGATGCATTCTTCCACCGAATGTTTCGGCGCGTCAAGGCCATAGTGGATAAATTCCAGCGTATAGCGTTCGCGGCTGTCGGTGATCGGGAAGTGCTCTGTAAAGACCGATTGCAAGCCCATGTCTTCCCGCTCCTCCGGCGGTACATCGGCTTGCACAAAATCTTCAAAGGATTTAAGTTGTACCCCTAGAAAGTCGGGATATTCGAGAACGGTTCGCGTGCTGGCAAAAGTGATACGCCCGTTGGGGCCTTGCTGACCATTCTTCTTCGGCATAAGCGGATTCGCTACGGTGGTTGGGATGTTGACCGGAGACGGCTAATTCCTGTTCAGCACAGGTCTTAAAAAGTGAGAAAAGAACATCAGGTGTATAACACCTGCAGGCCCTTCATGTTTCTCTACCCATGCCGCCCGTCCACCCTCGCGGCATAGATATTCAATCTGACTATCAAGCGTCGAAAGCCGACCCCCATTTTGGAGGACGGCTTCGCCGTTTTGGACCGATCTGTATCATGCAACCGGCTCCTTGCTTTAAGCGAGGGTGCGTGGGGAGCAGGGAGCAAAGGAAATATCGAATCTCCTTTTCTCCCACTCCCCCATTCTCCCTTTCTCAAATTACTTCAGTTCGACTTCGGCACCAGCGCCTTCGAGGCGACCTTTGACATCGTCGGCCTCGTCTTTGTTGACGCCTTCCTTAATCGCGCTGGGGGCTTCATCAACAAGCGCTTTGGCTTCTTTGAGACCCAGACCCGTGAGGGCGCGCACCTCTTTGATGACGGCGATCTTGTTGCCACCGATGCCTTTGAGGATCACGTCGAATTCCGTCTGCTCTTCTGCAGCGGCTCCGTCGCCACCGGCGGCCGGACCAGCCATAGCCACTGCCGCGGCGGCTGGCTTGATGCCGTACTCATCTTCGAGCACCTGCGCCAGTTCGCTGGCCTCTTTGATTGTCAGGTTGACAAGCTGTTCTGCGAGTTCTTTTACGTCTGCCATGGTTTTCTCTTCTCCTGCGGCGGTCTCAGCCAGGGGCTACGCCGCTGATTAAGGGTTATGGGGATTATCGATTTTGGATGTTCGAATTTCGATTTGATCAGGCTGCACCCAATCCAAAATCCGAAATCACAAATCCAAAGTGGATTATGCTTCTTCTTTCTCGGCGATGGTTTTGATCGCGCCGACGAGGTTGGAACCCTGGGCTTGCAGCGCACCAACGATGTTGGTCATTGGGGCCATGAGCAGGCCAATGATGTCGGCGATGAGTTCGTCTTTCGACTTGAGCGACGCCAGCACATCCAGTTGATCGCTGCCGTAAATGGCTCCGTCGACGAAGGCCACCTTCAATTCAGGGCGCTCTGTTTTCAGATCATCCAGGAAATCCTTGATGACCCGCGCCGGGGCCGCAGGCTCTTCGCTGATGGCGACAGCCGTGGGGCCGTGCAGGTGGTCGTAGAGTTCGTCGTAGCCCCCGATGCGCTCCATTGCGAGGCGCAGCAGGGTGTTTTTGATAACTTTATAATCGACGCCCGACTTGCGGAAGCGGTCGCGCAGTTCGTTGACCTGCTCAACGGACAGACCCTGGTAGTCGGTCAGGTACAGCGTGGCGGCCCCTTCCAGTTGACCGGTGATCTCGTCAACCTGCGTCGATTTCTGGGCTTTTGTCAAAGGCATGATGACTCTCGTAATCTAAAGCTGGGAAGAAAATGGACGCAGTGCCTAGCGGACGATGCTCAGCACTTCGGTGCGGTTGACCGGAATCGCTGGCCCCATCGTAGTCGACATCGTGATCGAGCGCATGTAGACCCCTTTCGAGGAGGCTGGACGCAACCGAATAATCTCACGCAGGAACGCTTCTGCGTTCTCTTTAAGCTGATCTGGCGTAAACGAAGCGCGGCCAATCGGCGTGTGCAGGTTGCCGTGCTTGTCGACGCGGAAGTCGATCTTACCGGCTTTCACCTGCTTCACCGTCTCGGCGACATCCATGGTCACGGTACCGCTTTTGGGGTTTGGCATCAGACCACGCGGCCCGAGTATGCGGCCGAGACGCCCCACCTGACCCATCACATCGGGCGTGGCGATGAGCACATCGAAGTCGGTCCATCCATCGTTCTGAATCTTCTGAACGTACTCGTCGAGACCTACGAAGTCCGCACCAGCCTCTTTGGCTTCGGACTGCTTGGCTTCGCTGGCCAGGACGAGCACGCGCACTTCTTTACCCGTGCCGTGCGGCAGGGCAACGGTGCCACGCACCATCTGGTCGGCGTGACGCGGATCGACGCCGAGGCGCAGGTCCATGTCCACCGACTCGTCAAACTTGGCCGTGGAGGTCTTTTTTACGAGTTCGGAGGCTACATCAATCGAAAACGGACCGCCGCCCGCCTCCTTGATCGCCTCAGTGGCCTGTCTAAAACGTTTACCTTTCTTCGGCATGACGTTGGGGGTCTGTGCGGTGCAAACGTCCCGATCTGCGTCGAGACTCCCGCGGGTGGTGAAGTATGAAATGAGTCTATGAATCGTAGAGGCCTACGAGTCTCAGAAGCCGTAGCCTCCTACACGCTTAGTCTCCCAAACTCATCATTCAAACCGTCTCCGGCTTGCCTTCTACTTTGAGGCCCATCGAACGGGCGGTGCCAGCAATCATCATTGCAGCCTTGTCCACGTCGAAGGCGTTAAGGTCTTCCATTTTCTGCTCGGCAATGGCGCGGCAGTCGTCCCATGACACCGTGCCGACCTTGTTGCGCAGCGGGTCGCCCGCGCCTTTCTCGATCTTAGCCGCCTTCTTCAGCAGCACGGCCGCAGGCGGACTCTTGACGATGAAGGAGAACGACTTGTCGGCGAAGACCGTGATGACCACGGGCAGCACAAGCCCCATGCGATCCTGCGTCTGCGCGTTGAACGACTTGCAGAACTCCATGATATTGACACCGTGCTGACCGAGCGCCGGGCCGATAGGCGGTGCCGGGTTGGCCTGGCCCGCCTTGATTTGCAACTTGATAAATCCGTCTACTTTCTTTGCCATAGTGCTCCCTGCGGTTCAAACGCCCCGATCTGACACGGCGGCTCCCGCTATCTAGTGTTTAAAAGAGGCCAAAATCTGGCAGAATTGGTGATAATGCGCCCGCGAGCGTGTTGTTTCGTCTCCACGAAGTGTTCACGGAAGACGCACTTCACGAAAAAACGAGGGGCGGCTACTCTTCGTGCTCTACCTGCAAGTAATCAAGTTCAAGCGGCGTCTTGCGTCCAAAGATGGACACCATCACCTTGACTTTCATCTTGTCGGGGTAGACTTCGTCCACAAAACCGGTGAAGTTGTTGAACGG
>DATGCC010000035.1:0-2745 GCA_035312345.1 Rhodothermales bacterium | reverse complement strand
TGTGCCCTCCCAGGGCGTGACGGAGATGGCAGGGCCTTCCTTTGGGGAGTAGGGTGTCTTCCAGCCCTCCAGCGAATGAATGACACCATCGCCCGTCTGGATATTTAGCCGCGCTGTTTGCTGCACCGACGCCGTGTTTTTGATCCGAAGCGCAATGGTTACCGACTGCTTCTGCACGCCCATCACCGTCCGGGTGTGCAGGTCGAAGCCATCCACGTGCATGTGCCGGTCGATGCGGTCAGGTCGCCAGATGTACTGGATGGGCAGGCCACTGGTGTGCAGGCAGCAATCATTGAGCGTCAACGTGCCGATCCAGGTATCGCCCTGCGAGTACGGCGCAAAGGTCAGGTGTTGCACCGCCATCAGCCCCGGTGCTGCCTGCAGGCATCCGAGGAAATTGGTCAGTCCCGGCGGATTGAATACATCGCCGGTGCGGTGCACCATCGTTGTGCTTTGGAAGTCGGTCAGTGCGGGCATGCTGCGTTGGGCGTACGTGGCGAGATGGGTTTAGGCTCGCCTGAGATACGATGCACAGCCAACAAAGTCAAAAACCAGCCAGGATGAACTGCCTCTTATTCGGTACGCAAGGCATCGACGGGATTGGCGAGCGCTGTACGGATGGATTGGTAGCTTACGGTTAGCCAGGCAATGACAAGCGCCGCCACGCCCGCCAAGGCAAAGATGCCGACCCCGAGGCTGGTGTGGTACGCGAAGCCCTGTAGCCAGTCTTCCATCAGGAAATACGCCAGCGGCGCGGTGATCACGAACGCCAGGAGCACCAACACGGTAAACTCGCGGGAGAGCAGCAATACGAGGGAGGCAATGGGTGCGCCGAGCACTTTGCGAATGCCAATCTCTTTGGTTCGTTGTTCTGCGGTGAAGGCTGCCAATCCGAAGAGCCCCAGGCACGCAATGAACACGGCCAGCACAGCAAAGTAATTCGCCAATTTCCCCATGATGGCTTCAGCCTGATACGTTTCCTCAAACTGGTCGTCGAGGAATTGATAGTCGAACGGATAGCCGGGATTGAATGAGGTATAGACCTTTTCCAGGTTGGCGATGGCTTCCTGCGTTCGACCCGGCTCGGTGCGCACGTAAATCAGGGTGGCCCGCTCGGGCGCAAACCGAATAATAGTCGGCTCAATCTCTTCATAGAGTGAGGTGATGTGGAAGTCTTTTACTACGCCGACGATATTGCCTTCCTGCCCCCAGAACGTCAATCGCTGGCCCACCGGGTCGGTCATACCCATCGTGGCTACTGCCCGCTCGTTAACGAGGTAGCCTACAGAATCCGTGGCATGGTCTCGCGAGAACGTGCGTCCATCAGCCAGTTCCATCTTCATCGTCTCAACGAAATCGTAGCCGCTGTTGATGATGTTGAAGAGTACATCGCTATCGGCGGGCTTGCCATCCCAATCCGGGTCGCTCGTAGACTGACCCACGGAGAGCGGATTCTGACTGGACCGCGTCGCGCTGGCAATGCCTGGCTCTTTCTCCAGCGCTTGCTCGAAGGTCTCCGCTTGCTCAGCAGCAGATCCTTCGAGCACCACCGAAATCAGATTCTCGCGGTCCAGGCCCAGGTTTTTGTTGCGGATGTATTCCATCTGCGCATAGACCGTCATGGTCCCCACGATCAGCAGGATCGACATGGCAAACTGAAACACCACCAATCCTTTGCGCACGCTTCCGCCGCCTGGACGACGCACGGCGGTACCTCGCAGCACGGCGATGACATTGAACGAGGCCAGGTACAGCGCTGGATAGCTTCCGGCAAGCAGACCCGTAATTAGCGCTATGCCGAGGAAGAGCAGCCAGAACGTCGGGTCGAGTTGCAGGAGCGAGATGCTTTTTTCAGTCAACGTGTTGAAAGAAGGCAGCAACAACGTCACCAGGCCAAGGGCTAGCACCAGTGCCAGCATGGAGATTAGCACCGACTCGCCGATGAACTGCCGGATCAGCGCAGGCTTCGTCGCACCGACAGCTTTCCGCACGCCAATTTCCCGTGCCCGTTGCGACGACCGTGCCGTCGCCAGGTTCATAAAGTTGATGCAGGCGATGAGCACAATGAAAAGGGCGACGATGCTAAAGATGCGCACGTATTCGATCCTGCCACCTACAAGTTGTCCTCCCTCAAAATCATTGTACAGATGCATGTCTTCAACGGGCTGCAAAAACAGGTCAGTCGTGGCTAATGCATTCTCGTACTGATCATTGAGGATGTTCTTAATCTTGTCGCTCACGACGGCAGCATCCGCTTCTTTCCGCAATTGGACGAATAAGCGCAGACTGCTATTGCCCCAGTGCTCCAGCCAATCATTTTCGCTGATAAAGACGTCGGCAGGAATCATGAAATCAAACTGAAGGGTGGAGTTCGATGGCACATCCTCGAATACACCTGCCACTTTCAGATCTCGCTGCTGAGCGACTGTGATGGTTTGCCCAAGCACCGTTTCGTGGGTCTCCCAGTTTGATCCGAAAAATTTCTCTGCCAGACTTTCGGAAATCACAATGTTGCCCGGATCATCAAGCGCAGTCGTTGGATCGCCTTGAATGAAGGGATAACTGAACGCTTCGAAGAAAGCGGGTCCGACAAAATGCCCATTCTCCCGAAAGGCCTGATCGCTATATCTCAGGAGCATCTCGTTGCTCCAGCTTATCAAAATGGTGTGCTCTATTTCTGGGTACTCCTCTTGCATCACCTGTGCCACGGGCATGGGTAGCGATGACCATGTGAATGTCTGATCG
>DATGCC010000034.1:0-3193 GCA_035312345.1 Rhodothermales bacterium | reverse complement strand
CAAAGACCATCCCGCGTGGGACGACCCGGCGTTTCGGCAACACGTCGTGTCGCTAGCGTTGATTGATCCGACTACCTCGCAACGCTGGCTCTTCGAGGCAACGCCTGATTTCCGCGAGCAACTGCATCGGCTGGACGAAATCGCACCCGTGGCAGATACGCCAGGTCTGGACGGCATCTTCCTCACGCATGCCCACATGGGCCATTATACCGGGCTGATGTACCTCGGCCATGAGTCGATGGGGGCTCGCGGCGTGCCCGTCTACGCGATGCCGCGCATGGCCGACTACCTGCGCACGAACGGCCCGTGGAGCCAGCTCGTCCGCTACGAAAACATCGCGCTACAGCCGCTAATCGATGGCGAGCCGGTACGCCTCAACGAGCGCCTGACCGTCACGCCGTTCCTTGTGCCGCACCGGCAGGAGTTCAGCGAAGTCGTTGGCTACCGCATCGACGGACCAAACCAGTCGGTGCTGTTCATCCCCGACATCGATAGCTGGACCGAGTGGGACGCCGAGGGCACGCGCATTGAGGACCTGATTGCTCAGATGGATGTAGCCTACCTCGATGCCACCTTCTATGCCAACGGCGAGATTCCGGGCCGCGACATGTCTACATTTCCACATCCTTTCATCACGCACAGCATGGAACGCTTCCGCGACCTGCCCGCCGACGAACGTGCCAAAATCCGCTTCATCCACCTGAACCACACCAACCCGGCCCTGCGCCCCGACAGCGAGGCCCGCCGCGCCATTGAAGCTGATGGCTTTCGGGTGGCGAAGGAGATGGAGCGTGTCGATCTGTGATTATGCTCAAGTACCCTGTTTCCTTGTGGACAAGCCAAAAGACATGTACAGCGGGCAGGTGCTGACCAGACTCGTCAGTAAAAATACAATCGCCAGAATGCCCAGGATGATGGCAGCCGTGCCGCTGATCTGCCCGGTGAAGTACAGTACGGCGACGACCAGCGCGATGACGACGCGGATAATGCGGTCGATGGTGCCGATATTTTTCTTCATAGCGCGACCTCTTCTCGTAGGATGATTAAAATCTACTCGTGTGCTACAGCTGCATCTCGACCAGCAACCCCAGCCCCACGATGATGCCCAGGCACAGCAAGCAGACGAGCACGAATTTCTGAACCTGTGTTCGCATGGCAAGAGGGTAAAATGGATGCTGCACATCTCACGATAACTTCCAGGCAAGGTCCGTGTCTGTGACCTGGATCACAGAACGCCTGGTTCACCCTTTCTTCTCCAGCCTGGCCCGGTCGCGCACCTCGATCACACCTCGGGAGAGCGCGACGAGGTGGTCCTGCTCGAAATCCTTCAGCAGGCGACTTACCACCTCACGCGAAGTACCCAGGTCGGCGGCCACGACTTCGTGCGTCCGCTCAACGCGTCCGTCTGCCGAAGCGGCATCGGCGAGGTAGGCAGCCAGCCGCGCATCCATGTGATGAAAAGCGACCTCCTCGACCAGTTCGATCACACTCGACAGGCGGCGCGAGAGCAGATCGAAGGCATACGTTCGCCAGACCGCATGCTGATCGAACCAGACCGGCAGGAGATGGGCGGGCACGGCAAGGGCTTCCATGTCCGTTTCTGCCACCGCGAAGGCGGGGAAGATGCGCTGGCTCATGATACAGGACGCCGTCAGGATACAGCTCTCGCCCGAGGGAATGCGGTACAGCGTAATCTCGCGCCCGCTGGCAGCAATTTTGTAGACACGGGCCTGCCCCGTAAGGGCAAGCGGCAACACCGCACAGCTGTTGCCCTCCATACAGATGAACTGCCCGGCCGGTAGCGTTACATGGCTGGCGTGGTCAAAGAAGTCCTTCAAAAACGCGACATTGGCTCCTTGCAGAAAAGGAAACACCGCTCGTGCCTGGTCTCGCATCGATGGATCGATCATGGCAAAGGCAGCCTGGTGGGTGGTGGGAAAGCCAAGATAGCCAATGCCCTCCTTCCTTTCTTCGGGCGTCTGTGCCAAAGAACCTTTTATGGGCAAAACTATTAGCTTGGGCACGGTTTCTTCCGCGAAACCACCGACACCCCTTTCCCCTTTCCTATCCAAGCTCATGAGACGTCTGCTTTCTCTGCTCGCCGTAAGCACGTTGCTGCTCATCGGCTGCGAAACCTCCTATCGCGAAGTGCCTGAACCGGCTCCTGCTCCCACGGATGCCGCGTCCATGGAAGCCCAGGCCGAGGCACAGGTGTTCCTCGACGCCTACGACACCGCCTATCAGCAGTTATATTACGCCTCCGCGCAGGCAGAATGGCGCTCGAACACCCACATCGTGGAGGGGGACACTGCCACGGCCGCAGCGACACGGCGGGCCAACGAAGCCTTCGCCGCCTTCACCGGCAGCGCCGACAATATCGAACAGGCCCGCGCCTTACTCGAAAACCGCGACGCACTGATGCCGCTCCAGGTCAAGCAACTCGAAACCGTGCTGTATCAGGCGGCCAACAATCCGCAGACGGTGCCCGAGATCGTCAAGGCCCGCATCAAGCTGGATACCGAACTCACCGAAACACTCTTCGGCTTCGATTATCAGATCGACGGCGCATCGGTGACGCCGAACGAGATCGACCGGATCCTGCGCGAAGAAACCAACCTGGCGACGCGATTGAAGGCGTGGCGGGCGAGCAAAGAGGTGGGCGTGCCACTCAAAGACGGCCTCGCCCAGATCCGCGACCTGCGCAACCAGACCGTCCAGGCCCTCGGCTACGACGACTATTTCTCGTATCAGGTCTCGGATTACGGGATGACGACGCAGGAGATGATGACGCTCGTCCGCGACATCAACCGCGACCTCTATCCGCTCTACCGCGAACTGCACACCTGGGCGCGCTACGAACTCGCCGAGCGCTACGGAGCCGACGAGGTGCCCGACCTGATCCCGGCGCACTGGCTGCCCAACCGCTGGGGCCAGGACTGGAGTGCCCTCGTCACCGTGGAAGGAGCCGACATCAACGCCGGGCTGGCCGACTGGACGCCTGAAGAGGTGGTGCGCCGCGCTGAGAAGTTTTACATGAGCCTCGGCTTTGCCCCGCTACCGCCGAGCTTCTACGAAACGTCCAGCCTCTACCCGCTGCCGGAAGACGCCGAGTACAAAAAGAACAACCACGCTTCCGCCTGGCACATGGACCTCGAAGACGATGTCCGCTCGCTGATGAGCGTCGAGAACAATG
>DATGCC010000033.1:0-12448 GCA_035312345.1 Rhodothermales bacterium | reverse complement strand
TGGGTAACAGATCCTGTTACTGTTTCATTAGAAGTAAATAATGAAGGTAACGAGACAGATTCTACAAACTTTGAACTGTTTGTCACGGCGAAAGGAGACGTTTTCTTTACCGAACGATTCATCTATAGAATTGGACCGGCTACAAGACTCGTAGGTGCCGTAGTGGGTGACCTCAGCTACGGCGACACAAGCCTCATTAATAGTGTCGCACTGTCCATCGAAAGTAAACCCGCTGCCCAGAATGCGCAAGCTGAGCTTGATCTGTATCCCAATCCTTTTCATCGACAAGCCATTATTCGCTTCCAGCCACAGCAAGCAGGACGGTATGCGCTAAGCATTTATGACGTACTGGGCAGGCACATACGCACGATGCAGAAGCCACTTGCGGCAAGCGAAATCTGGAATCTTACCTGGTCGCTAGACAGACCATTACCAAGCAGCATCTACTTCATCGAGGTGACGCGGGACGGCTCCATTCTCAAGAGGGCATCGCTGATTCATGTACAGTAGAATGACTTCCTCCGAAGAAGGAGAGAGCGAGAGACTGTGCTACTTTTCAACCACCATCTCGGCCAGCGTCGAACGGAGTGATTCAGCAGCATGGGCAGCGGCGTCCGCGAAATCCTCACCCGAGGAGGCATACAGAATACTCCGGCTGCTGTTGATCAGGACGAGACCATCTTCGGTGGCTGCCGGGCGAATGGCTGATGGATCGCCTCCCTGGGCACCAATACCCGGGATGAGAAAGGGCAGTGTCGGGCAAAGACCACGCAACGTGATGAGGGCATCGGGATCGGTGGCTCCGACGACGAGGCCCGCCGTGCCAGGGTTCTCGGCGTCCCACTGCGCCACATGCCGGGCGACGCGTTCATAAAGCTTCTCGCCCTCGCAGTCGCGCTCCTGAAAGTCGGCGGCACTGGGGTTGGAGGTGCGGCCCAGCACGAACACGGCACGACCCTCGTATTGCAGAAACGGTGCGACGGCATCGCGGCCCATGTACGGCGCGACGGTGCAGGCGTCAAAGCCAAGTTGCTGGAAGATAGCGTCGGCGTAGAACCGCGCTGTATTGCCAATATCGCCGCGTTTGGCGTCCGCGAGGGCAATGGCGTCGGAAGGAAGGTGTTGCACGGTGCGTTCGAGCACGTCCCATCCGTCGCGGCCCAATGCTTCGAAAAAGGCAAAGTTGAGCTTGTAGGCACACGCCACCGCCGATGTCGCCTCAATGATCGCCGCGTTGAAGGCAACGACCGCTTCCGCCAACGAATGTTGCTTTAACAAGTGTGGCGGCAGACGCTGGGGATCGGGGTCCAGGCCAACGCAGAGGACGGTGTTTTTGTCGGTTTGGATCTGGCGGAGCTTGGTGCTGAAGTCGGAAGACATAGGTAGCGTGCGGGGTGGGTGGCAAGATGATCCCAAAATAACCATGCGCAGGCAGGATGCCTGCGGAGTTTTGATGGAAAGGGCAGCGCTGTGACAAAATCGGTGGTCCATCTGCTTTTCAGGGTACATCTTCATTATCTTCCCGCCATCGTTCCCTCCAACCAGTCGCCGCGCGTCCGATGATCAAAGAACCAACCTTTAGTATTGGTATCGAAGAAGAATATCTGCTGGTGGACCCAGAGACCGGGAATTTGATTCAGGAAGCGCCGCGCACGATGTTGCCGGAGTGCGAGGAATTGCTCGAAGGACAGGTGACGCCAGAGTTCTTCCAGTCGCAGATCGAAGTGGGCACGCGGGTATGCGAGACCTTGCCCGAGGCCCGCGCCGATCTCGCCCGCCTGCGACGCACCGTCTCCGAAGTAGCCCGGCGGCATGGCCTCGCCATCATCGCAGCGTCGACGCATCCACGGGGACGGTGGGGCTCGCAGCGATTTACCCAGAAAGACCGCTACGAGATGCTGGCGCGCAACATGCAGGCCATCGCCCGGCGCATGGTCATCAGCGGGATGCATGTGCATGTGGGTGTCGAAAACGATGATCTGCGCATCGACCTGATGAACCAGGTGACGTATATCCTGCCGCACCTGCTGGTCTTAAGCACCTCGTCGCCGTTCTGGGAAGGCAAAGATACCGGTCTCAAATCCTACCGCATCGCCGTCTGGAACGAGTTGCCTCGCACTGGCATCCCCGAAGTTTTCGAGAGCTTTGCCGAGTATAAGCGCCATGTGGATGTGCTCGTCGATGCAGGCGTCATCGAAGACAGCACAAAGGTCTGGTGGGACATCCGTCCGAGTAACCGCTTTCCCACCCTGGAGATGCGCGTGGCTGACATCTGTACCCACCTCGACGACGGGATTTGCATCGCCGCGCTCTACCGCTGCTGGCTGCGGATGCTCTACCGCCTGCGCGTAGCCAACCAGCGCTGGCGTTCGTACGCCCAGATCCTGCTCAACGAAAACCGCTGGCGCGCCCAGCGCTACGGCCTCGACCAGGGTCTCATCGACTTCGGGCGCGGTTCCATTGTCCCCTACGCGGAGCTCCTGGAAGAACTGCTGGCGTTCGTCAAAGAAGACGCCGAATACTTCGACTGCGTGGACGAAGTCAACCAAGCCCTCACCATCCTGAAAAACGGCACCAGCGCCCACTGGCAGACGCGGGTCTTCCACGAAGCCAAAGAAAACGGGGCCGACGACCAGGAAGCCATCAAAGCTGTCGTCGACATGCTGATCGAACAAACGATGTTCGGGTTGTAGATCGCTTCTTATTGGACGGTTAATTCCTCGTGCAAAAGCATGTAGCCTCTGTCTATTAGAGGAACTGGGAAAGACAGGTCAGGTACATCCATAACCTGTGGCAATGCTTCTTCTGGAAGCGCTTTTTTGCTGCTAGTCTACACCTCGGCATTTCCTATCTACGCAGTGCGGAGATGCCCCTGGTTTCCTTATTTCAACGCTTTGCATAGATAGGAGGTAATATGTCGAACAAGAGCCTGAGCGATATCAAAGGCGTCTCGGCGAGGGATCGCAAGATGATCCAAGAGACCGAGGCGATGATGGGTCCTGAGCCGTCCGAAATGGGCTTCGTAAAGAACCTGTTCTGGGGTCATTTCCGCGAAGACCTCGTCTTCCCCTACCCCGTCGAGAGCAAGAAGGAACGCGCCAAGTGCGATGCCCTGCTCGAAGAACTGGAAGACTACCTGAAGAATGAGCACCCGTCGGTGCTGATCGACCAGCAGGAATACATCCCGCAGGAGAACCTGGACCGCCTGTTTGAACTAGGCGTGATGGGGATGACGGTGCCGGAGGCATATGGCGGCCTCGGTCTGGGCGTCACCAGCTACAACCGCGTGCTCGAAATGCTCGGGCGCTACTGCGGCTCCACGGCCGTCGTCGTCTCAGCGCACCAGTCTATCGGATGCAAAGCCATCATGCTTTTCGGCAACGAGGCGCAGAAGCAGGAATACCTCCCCAAAGTAGCCCGCGAATACCTCTCGGCCTTTTGTCTCTCTGAACCGAATGTCGGCTCTGACGCCGCCGGGCAGGAGACGCGCTGCGTGTGGAACGAGGAAGAGCAGTGCTACATCCTCAACGGCGAGAAAAAGTGGTCTACCTCCGGCGCGATGGCGGGCATGTTCACCGTCATGGCGAAGCAGCGCAAGAAGGACCCAAAGACAGGCAAAGAGAAAGATGTTGTGACCGCGCTGATCTGCACGCCGGACATGGAAGGCGTCGATGTCTTCCAGAAGAACCGCTCGAAGACCGGCATCCGGGGGACATGGCAGGCACGCATCCGCTTCACTGATGTAAAGGTGCCGAAGGATAACCTGCTGCACAAGGAAGGCAAGGGTCTCAACGTCGCGCTGACGTGCCTCAACTACGGGCGTTGCACCCTCTCGGCAGGCGTGAGCGGCGGGGCCAAGCAGGCCATGGACCAGGCCATCAAATGGGTGCAGACGCGCTACCAGTTTGGCCGTCCCCTGGCCGACTTTGAACTCGTCCAGCAGCGCATCGCCATGATGGCGGCCTACGTCTACGCCATGGACGCGATGCTCTACATGATGACCGGCATGCTCGACCGCCACGACGAAGACATCATGGTCGAGACCGCCATTACCAAAGTATTCTGCTCGCACTACGGTTGGGAAGTCATCGACGCGGCCCTGCAGATCATGGGCGGCGAAGGCTACATGACTGAGAACGAGTTCGAACGCCTCTGGCGCGACAACCGCATCCACCGCATCGTGGAAGGCTCCAACGAAGTGATGCAGTCGTTCATCTTCGCCTACGGGGGCAAACAACTCGCCGAGCAGATGATTGGCCTCCAGGAAGCACTGCTGTGGAACAGCGATGAGTCGCCCGTCCAGAATATTACGCGGATGATCTCGAACGGCACCAACGTCGAGGTATTGAAGCGGGCGCTGCCGCTGGGCGCACAGCTTTTCTTCGGCATCCTGCCTGCGGCCCCGATGGTTGATGGGCTGCATCCGGTGTTACAGGGCTATGCAGATCGGCTGTCTACCCTTGTACGCAAGCATTCGCACTATTTCAAGCTGGCGAGCAAGTGGGAGCGCGAGGAGATTGTTACACGGCAGGTCCAACAGGCCCGCATCGCCGACAACGCCATCATGCTCTTTGCACTGACGAGCGCACTCTCGAAAATGGATCACCAGATCCGCACGGGCGTGCACGGCGTCGCTTTCGAGCGCGACCAGGCAGCACTGGACCACCTGTTCGATCTGTTCGAGCTGGCCATGCTGCGCAACATGGGCGAGATGCGCACCAACGCCGATGAGAGCATGCGCCGCGCTGCCGCTGCCGCCCGTCGTCACAATGATACGTTACCGAATGGCGATTACTACATCCACGAAGCATCGCCCGTCGCAGAAGGACTGGGCAAGAACGTTGTGATGGAGCACATCAAGCAGTTTCCCGGCGAAACGCTCGTCGAGATGGGCGACCCGTCCGGAGGCGATGGCTCCGCCGTCGGCACCGTCAAAGCACCACCGACGAAAAAAGCGGCGAAAAAGTAGCGTTGAGGAAATAGACGTTCTGAGAAGCGCGGCGTCCCAATCGGGCGTCGCGCTTTTGCATTAACGGGGTGCGGCCACCGCAAGTGACACTGACCGCCTGCCAGTATCACTTGCGGTGGGTGTACATAGAGGCAGTCGGAGATGGTCCCCAGGCGCTCGTTGCGCTCGGTGTCGAGGCGATTGTATTCATTGACGAGTTGGCGGAGGCGGTTCGTATCGGTGCGAGCAGTCGAATAGATGAGATAGGTCTTCGGCCCACCGCAGCCTTTAGCGCCAAAGGCAATCGTCCGGCATTGGGCCAGATGGGTAGCGATGGGCGGCTCGATGATCGCTTTGATCTCCTGCTCCAATTCCTCTAACTGCATGTCCATGATGAGCGTGGAGCCTCCGTTGTCGCAACCGGTAGCTACCAGCAGTAAGGCGATAACGGAGAGGACAATAAACCAGCGGTTCATAATCGTAGATGGATCGGTGGATGTCTTTGAAACAATACGCCGAAAAGCAGCACAACACCCGGGACGGATGTTGTGCTTTAGCGCGAATCGTAAAGAAAGAAACCTGTAACCTGACACCGAGCCCCGATTAGTTCGGAATAGACTCCGTGAGGCAACCTGCGATGTAACCTAAAAAGTCACCACGAGATCGACAGGGGTCACTTCGCGGGTGCGCTGGAGATGGGTAGCATCGGCAAGACTGAGCACAACGATGCCTTTAAAACTCTCCATCCGCTGGAGCAGATAATCAACGGGAGTCAGGGAATCTTCGTCGGCTGCTGCTTCCTGCTCTTGATCGAAAAAAGCATCTCCATTTTTAAGATACAGCAACGCCGCGCCCTCGCCTGCAGCATCAAACGTCTCTCGTATGCCGCCCTGCGTGACCTCGGCCCGGTCCGCGATGAGCGGTTCCAGATCGACCTGATGGATATTGACGCCCCCTACCGCTTCGGCCAGCGCATCCAGCGCCGTGGTCTTTTCCTCATCTGTTGCGCCAAAGAAGAGGACCGTAACGCCATCGCTCTCTTCATCTCCCTTCAAATCCTGGATGGCCTGTTCAAACGTTGCGCCACCATAGGCAACTTCAAAAACAAATTGTTTATCGGAATCCTGTCCCATCGTGTTTTCTGGTTGAACGAGCGTAAAAGGAGGCAAGCATCGTAAGCACATCGGAAGGGGCTAAAGTTCCAAACCACGCTCTGGCATACAACCTTGTTGAAAATCGTGCTGCTACGGCGTAATGTCCAGCCGTATGTTGTTAAGTATGGGCATTTGAGAACCGGGAAGATGTTTTGCCCCTAACCCATGAAGCCCTTCATCTTCGCCGTATTCGCCTCATCATGTCTTTGCCCCACTGGTTTCATACGGCTGCCATCACGGTCCATCGGACGGGCTTTCGCTGGCAGGCCCGCCGTGAAGCAGCCCGCCTACGTCGTCACGGTGGCCCGCTGGAAACCCGGCTGGCAGACGCGCTGGAGGGCGCTTTGCATCAACGGTTCAGTGAAGAAGAAGCAGACTGGGTGCAGCGCGTCGAAGCACTACGCACGGTGTTGCGCGACTCCTCTACCCCGGTTACCTTCCTCGACTACGGTGTACCTTCGCGTTGGATAGGAACGACTGCCGAGGACGGGGTTCCAGTGACCCGTACCGTCAGCGAGGTGTACCGGGCCAGTGCGCCTGCTCATGAAGGCCGCGTGTTATTCCACCTCATCCGCACGTTCCGGCCCGCACGCTGCCTGGAACTGGGTACCTGCCTGGGTATCTCGGCAGCCTACCAAGCGGCGGCTTTACAACTGAATGGGGCCGGGCAACTCGTCTCGCTCGAAGGTGGGGCCCCACTGGCCATACTTGCCCAAAACCACCTCGCCGACCTTGGCCTCGGCAACACCGAAGTCATCACGGGACGCTTCCAGGACACCCTGCCCGGCATTCTCGACCGGCTTGCCCCCATCGATTATGCCTTCATCGACGGACACCATGATCCGGCAGCTATGCAGACGTACCTCCAGCAGCTCTTGCCTCACCTGGCCGACCAAGCCCTGCTCATCCTAGATGATATCGCCTGGACCTCCGGCATGCGGCGGGCGTGGCGCGCCTTTACGGGTGACGCACGCATTACGACGACCGCCGACCTGATGACCTTTGGCATCGCCTACTTCCGCAAAACGTAAGGAGCGCGTGCTCCTACACACCCCCTTTATGTTTCACGCTTCACCTTTTGCACCTCACGCCTGGAATCCAGCATCGTGGTTTCTGGATAGAGCCAGCGAAACGCTTCCTCGAAATCGATAAAGGCTTTCACCTGAAGACCTGCATGCTGGGCACTGGCCTCGAAGAACTGCGCATGCTCGAAAGCATCATCATAGTTATCCAGCAAGGCAATCTTCTGCTGAAAGAGGTCTTCCTCTTCCTTCATGGCCCGCACCAGTTCGTAAATCTCTCTGTACGATACGTTGGTGATGGCATGTCGTATATCGAGCAACATGTGGCAGCAATCACCTGTCTGCTCCCTCGCCACCTTGAATAAGAGTTCTTTGCTACTTTCAAGATCCAATGCGCCTACCGGCGTGGTCTTAATAAAATCATGGATGTGGACAATGCGGACATCAATCATATATAGGGTAGATTTATCGAGGGCACATTACACCTCGAAGAAGAACGAGAACCCATCAACTACTTCCCTTCAATGAACTGTAATTTTTTACCTTATGCAAGCAACTTCGTCACAGAAGCATCAATACAGCCAACAAACCCGATGAAACCCGACACGCCTGAAAGGGTAAATTCATAGCACCTTACCGTGCCCACTGAAACAATTTACTGCACGGTTCGACTACTTCACTACCTCCCCCTTTTCGTATTCGCTCATCCGCGCCCCGGCGCGCTACCTGACCCTTGACTATGAAGCGATTCAAAAAAGCCTACCTCTTACCGGCGCTTCTCCTGTTTGTACTCGGCACCGTGCTGGGCGTCCAGCTCGAATCGGCCCTTTCGACGACCGACACGGTAGAACAACTGCGCAAGCTCGAAGATGCGTTTCTCATCATCAACAAGAGCTATGTAGAAGAGGTAGACGCGGCAAACCTTGCTGAGCATGCCATTGAGAGCATGCTGGAGGAACTGGATCCGCACTCGTCCTACATCAGCACGGAGCAAATCGCAGAAGTACAGGAGCAGTATCGGGGCTCGTTTGGCGGAATCGGCATCTGGTTTGAAATCGTTCAGGATACCGCCCGGGTGGTCTCACCCATCGAAGGCGGCCCCAGCGAACAGGTGGGCCTCCGCGCCGGCGACCGCATCATCGAGATCAACGACTCGACGGCGACGTGGGCAGACCTCGACAACGACGACGTCACCAAACGCCTCAAAGGCCCCATCGGAACGACCGTTGACGTGACGGTACAGCGCCTGGGCATGCGCCGCCCGATTGAAGTCACCATCACCCGCGACCGCATCCCGCTCTATTCCGTCGTCGGCGAGTACATGGTGGACGAGAAAACCGGTTATATGAAGGTAACGCGTTTCGCCCAGACCACCTACCGCGAGTTCCGTGAGACGCTAGACACCCTGCGGAGCCACGGCATGGAACGCCTCATCATTGACCTGCGCGACAACCCCGGTGGCATCATGGACGCGGCGGTGCTGATGGTGGACGAGATGATCGCCGATGACAAAATGATCGTCTATACGAAGGGACGGACGGTGCAAGACCAGGTCTTCCGCTCCTCGCGCCCCGGTACCTTCGAGACCGAACCCGTCATCGTGCTTGTCAATGCCCGCTCGGCCTCGGCCAGTGAGATTGTGGCAGGTGCCTTGCAAGACCAGGACCGCGCCCTCATCGTCGGGCAGCGCACGTTCGGCAAAGGGCTGGTGCAAAACCAGTTTCCGCTCCCGGATGGCAGCGTGCTCCAGATGACCACGGCGCGCTACTACACACCGTCGGGCCGCCTCATCCAGACGCCTTACGAGAGCGGCGATCAGCAGTCCTACTACGAGCAGAAGTTCTCCGACTTCTCCGATGCGACGTTCAACCCGTCCAAGTACAAAGAGAGCATCCCGGACTCGCTCAAGTTCAGCACCGCGCATGGACGTACCGTCTTTGGCGGCGGCGGCGTGTTGCCAGACTTCATCGTCGCACCGGATACCATGATGGCTCCCATCATCCAGGCGACTTTCTCGGGTGCGCTTGATCCCGCCTTCCGCGACTGGTTCCAACGCCACGAGCAGGAGTTGCGCAGCACCTGGGAAGAGCAGCAAGCCACCTTCATGGAGACCTACACCGTGAACGATCCCACCATGCGCGAACTCTGGACCATCGCGTCCGACTCGACCAACGGCGGCCTCGTGCTGACGGATGAGGAGAGCGAAGCCTCGATGGAAGACGGCATCTTCACCAACGCCGACCTCCAGGAAAACCGGGAGACCATTGAGCTCTTCCTGAAAGGCCGCCTCGCCCGCCAGCTTTATGGCAGCGACTCGGCTTACCCGCTCTACAACCAGATCGACCCGGTCTTCCAGGCCGCGCTGAAACACTGGCAGGACGCCGAGGATCTGGCGACACACTATACCGACGCCGGTAGCAACCTGGGCCGGTCAGATTTCTAAATCACGCTCTTGATGACGTAGCACCATTCGGGTGCCGCGGGCAATGGCTTGCGGCACCCTTTTTTGTATGACGTTGTTGCTACCTGCGCAGGCAGATGGTGCCGAAGTTGCAACCTGCTTTGCCAACTTTGCCGATGTAGCTACCCGCAAGAAACGGAGCCAGGGGGCGTAGAGGTATCATTCGAACCCTGCCTTAACCTCCTGACCACCAACCGGCTTAGTCCTATGAACCGCTTTGGTACTTCATGGTGCTGGATAGCCGCCCTGATGCTCGCGCTCTTCGGTTTATGCCCGTGCCTGACGTATGCGCAGGCATCATCGTCGGAGCCCTCATCTAGCGGCTCGTCGCTTTCAAAGACGTTTTCGTTTCACTTTCCGGTGGCCGAGCGCCAATCGATCAGTCTAGGGACCGAGATCATGAAAACGGCATCTATCCCGAAGGATCTGGCAGAGGAAGTTCAGGCCAAGCCGACCTGGGACCTCAAGGCCGTGCCAGTGACGCTGGGCTATTCGTACGAACTGGCAGACCCAGGCAAAGGTATTGTGCCCATCGTAGGCGTGGGTGTGTCTTATTATTTCTGTGAGGTCAAGAAGCACCGGTCGATGGATGCCTCGGGCAGCATGTTGTATGTTTCTTCGCCCGGTACGCCGGATGCCGTCGAGAAAGAGCGAGGTATGGGCTATGGATTCCAGGCTACGCTCGGCTTGCGGACCGAGATCACCCGTCATATTTTCGTGCAGGCGCAGAGCCGCACGCGCTACGTCAACGGCTTTGCCTTTATGGGCCAACACGCTGAGGATCTTGGCATGGAGTTTACCAAAATTGACGTTACACTCGGCCTTGGCTATACATTTTAGACGGCTGATTTACGAATATTGATTTGGCTCCAGTCGGAATTCTCAAATCGACCTTCGCATATCTCCCGTTGTTCGCTAACGAACAGTTGTGTATTACAAGCGGACACTTGGGCCCATAGGTCGCTACAATAAGATTGACCCATTATTTTGTAAATTAAACACTTAAAACAAACGGCATCGCTTTTGTCGTACGCTCTCGGTGATACTCTGCTCACCGGCTGCCGATGACGACATGCTTAAGAATTATTTGACGATTGCCCTGCGCAATCTGCGCAAGCACAAGGGCTATGCTTCCATTAATGTTATCGGATTGAGCCTGGGGATTGCGGCGGCGACACTCATTTTTCTGTTCGCTCGCAACGAACTAACCTTTGACCGCTTCCACGAGCATGCGGACGATACGTACTTCGTCTATAAGGTCCGCCACGCCGCTACGGGTGCGCAAGAGACCTACGACACCTGGGTGCCCCTGGTCAACCGGCTGAAAACCGACTTTCCCTCGATAGTCAATGGCACGCAGGTTTCTACCAACGGGGCCTGGGTGCAGCACGGTGAGGAGCGTTTTCAGGAAATGGTAACCTACACCGATACCAGTCTGTTTGAGATCTTCTCCTTTCCGCTGGCCCAAGGCGACGGGGCCAACCCGCTACCGCACAACAATGCAGCGGTCATCTCGGAAGACATCGCCCACACGTATTTTGGCGAGGCCGATCCTATCGGACAGGTGCTGACTATTGATTTTCAGGTCGATTACACCATTACGGGCGTGCTCGCCGAGATGCCGCCCAATAGCACCCTCCAGTTCGACATCCTGGTGCCTATGACTAGTTCGCCAGATTACGCGGACTTTGAAAACAACTGGGGTCAGTCTTTCCTTGGCACCTACATCCAACTGGAAGACGAGGCCGCCGCGGCCAACCTGGAAGCCCAGTTCCCCACGCTCATAACAGACATCTGGGACGCTGATGTCGCCAGCCGTACCGATTTCAAACTGCTCCCCTTGCGGGATGTCAACGACACCCTCACGGGCAACCGGCAGTATGCCTACATCCTGCTCGCCATTGCCCTGGCGACGATTTTGATTGCGTGCATCAACTTTATCAACCTTGCCACGGCCCGGTCGGTGGACCGCGCCCGCGAGATCGGCGTGCGCAAAGTGCTGGGGGCCGAACGCAGGCAACTCGTCCGCCAACTCCTCAGCGAATCGGTGCTGATGGGACTGCTGGCGCTGGTGATAGGCGTAGCGCTGGCACAGGTCTTGTTGCCCATTTTCAACGATCTCTATGAGACCACGCTACGGCTGCGCCTGTTGCAAGAACCCCAAATGCTGCTCGGGCTGATTGGCGTAGGATTGACCGTAGGTTTGCTCGCCGGAAGCTATCCAGCCCTGTTCCTCTCGCGCTTCGAACCCATCAAATCGCTACGAGGCACCTCCACCATGCGACCAGGCGGATTGCGGCTGCGGCACGGTCTTGTCGTCGTACAGTTTGCGCTGTCCATCTTCCTCATCGCCGGGACGGGGGTGATGTGGAATCAGGTGCGCTACATGAAGACGCAAAACGTGGGCTTCGACAAGGAAAACATCGTCGTCCTGACGGTCGATACCGATGACTTTGCCGACCCCGAAGAGGCTGCCGTCCACCTGCAAACCTTCAAGGACCAGTTGGCCCGCCTGCCCGAGGTGCAGGGCGTCGCTTCGTCGTCGCGGGTGCCGGGCAATGGGTTTGGCAGCTTCACCTTTGCCCGCCCGGAAGGCGGCGATCCCGATCAGCCACTCCGCCTGCGCTGGGTCGCCGTGGACGAATATTTCTTCGACACGTTCAATATTCCATTTGCAGAAGGCCGCAACTTTATCCCTGGCTCCGAAGCGGATCGCAACGAAGCCCTGATCATCAATGAAGCGGCACTCCGCGATTTCGGCTGGACCGACACCGCCAACAAAATCGTCCGCGTAGGCCGCACGGATTTTCAGGTAATTGGCGTGGTAGCGGACTACAACTATGCTTCGCTGCAAGAAACCGTC
>DATGCC010000032.1:0-3923 GCA_035312345.1 Rhodothermales bacterium | reverse complement strand
AGGGGGTTACTGAAAAGGCTGAGCGATAGCGTTTTGCCAGCCACCGCGTTTAGCAGCGGCAAGGCCAGCGCCGCGAGGGCAAGGCCGAGCGTCATAGCACCCAGGCTCATCAGTAGCGACTCGCTCAAGAACTGTAGGATGAGTTGCCCGCGATACGCGCCCATCATCTTGCGCACGCCCACTTCTCGCGCTCGGCTCGCAGCCCGTGCCGTTGCCAAGTTCATAAAGTTGATGCAGGCAATCAGCAGGATGAAAACGGCGACGAGTGAGAAAATGTAGAGGTAGCTGATGTCGCTGGTCGGCTCGATCTCTGCGTTCAAGTGCGAATGAAGATGGATGTCTGTCAGCGGCTGAATCTGTAGCCGGACCGGGAACGGAATATCGGGCGGCAGGTGGCGTTTCACGAATGCATCGAGCTGTGCAGCCAGATCGTCGGGCGTCGTGTTTTCCGCGAGGAGGAGATAGGTGTACGTCCAGACCGAACCCCAATGGGTGAACATGCTCTGGCCGTACCAGGAGCGGGTGCTCGACAGGGCCGCTAGAAAGTCGAAATGAAAATGTGCATTGGCAGGCACCTCTTTGATGACGCCGGTGACCATAAACGTTCGTGCATTGTCGACGGTCAGGGTTTGTCCCAGCGGGTCCGCTTCTCCAAAATACTTGTAGGCCGTGGGTGCTGTAATAACGACCGAGAAAGGCTGGTTTAGCGCCGTGGCAGGATCGCCCTGGATAAAGTCGAAGGAGAAGACATCGAAGACCGTCGAGTCGGCAAAAAAGAAATCATCTTCGGTGAACTGCTGGTCGTCATAGCGAACCACTTGAGAGGTTTCAGCCAGTCGCACGGCTTGTTCAACCTGCGGAAATTCTTCGCGGATCAAAGGCTGGAGGAGATAGGGGGTGGCAGCACGTCCTCGCCAGGTGCCATCATTGTCTTGCACTTCGCGGATCACCCGGACGATGCGGTCAGCGTTATCGTGGAAGCGGTCGTAACCAAGCTCATCTTGTATGTACAGCAGAATCAGCAGGCAACAGGCCATGCCCACCGCCAGTCCCATCACGTTGATGAAGGTGTAGCCGGTGTGTCGTTTGAGCGTCCGAAAAGCAATTTTGAGATAGTTCTTCAGCATGATCGGGCTTCGGGCTTGATCATAGGCAGGACGGCGAGAGCGGCGGACATGCGGCGCCACGGCAAAGCGAAGGACATCGATCCAGTACGTCAGATAAGCCCGCGGTGCACCGTGGCGTTGCCGCTGGACGTAGAATTGCTCGGCAAGGTCGCCCTCGATGTCTTCGAGCCGGGTGGGGGCGCAGCACCGATGCAGCAGCCAGGTCGCCCAGCGCGGCGGTGGCGTCTGGTTGGTCATGCGGTACCTCCTGCTGGCATGAGGCTCCACATGTAATTGCGGGTGGTACGCACCTCGCGGAGCGCTGCCAGCCCCGCATTGGTGATGCTAAACAGCCGTTTCCGGCGTCCGCCTCTCTCGGAAGTGGCTCCACCCATTTCCGAGCGTAGCATCCCGCGTTTCTCCAGCCGGTAGAGCGCTGTGTGGATGGTTGGCAGGGCAGGGCGGTGTCCGGTCTCGGCGTGGATTTTCTCCTTGATGGCGTACGCATACGCATCGGGATGCAAGATGCCGACGGCAAGGAGCACGAGTTCGTCCAGATCGCCCAGGGGAGCAGGCATAGCGCTATGAGAATGATTAGTTTTGAAATATCATAAGTAATCCATCAAAAAAAGATGCACGACGGTAAGCAAAAAGCCTGGACCGCCGTGCATCCATGTATCTCGAAGGAAGAAACGGAGAGCTAGAGCTTGCGGATCTCGACGCCGCCGTTGGTGGTACGGGCGCGGATGGTCTTTCCGCCCCGTCCCAGTTCAGCCGAGAAGGTGCGATCAAGGCGGCCCTGCACCATGACCGGGAAATCGACGTAGACTTTGCCGTTGACCGTGCCAGTTTCGAGGTTGGCCGAGTAATCGTCTGGCACGTTGATCTCGACGCCGCCGTTGGTGGTCTCTACGTCCATACCACGTCCGTTCCACTCGCTACCGGCCAGTTCGATTTCCAGGCCGCCGTTGGTGGTCTCACCGGTGACGTTGCCGCTGAGGTTGATGAGGCTGACGCCGCCGTTGAGTGCATCGAATGAAATGTCGCCATCTACATCGGCGATGGTGATGCCGCCGTTGTGGGTTTGCAGCGCGAGGTTGGACCGGCGCGGCACGAACACGTAGAAGCTGACGGAGGCCCATTCCTTGCGGCGCGTATCGGGCACATCGGCGTAGATTTCGCGACCGTCGGTGCGGAGCCGTACCTCGTCGGCAAGGTCACGGGCAGTGGCTTCGGTGCGCGCATAGGTGGCGACTTTGGCACGGACGAGGATTTCGTTGCGGTCCCACCCTTCCACTTTGATGCCGCCATTCTTGCGTCCGTCTATGGTGATAAGGTCGCGGGGGGCGAGCGTCACCTCGCGTACTTCGCAGTAGCGTTCGTTGTCGTTGTTGCGCTCCCATCGGGATTTCTCGCACCAGTCGTCGTTCTCTATGACCTGAACATTCTGGGCGAAAACAGGCGCGGCAAACAGGAACGCGAGGGTAGCGATGAGTGAAAAGCGGAATCGGGTTTTCATAGCGCAGAGGCAGGTGGGTGAGCAGGGGGTTCAATCCAATTGGACACAGGAATCATAGCACCTGTTTACGAGCCGGCACTAGATTGTTGCAGCCCGTTGCGGCTAGCTGCCGAGGTCCAGCGCAATTTTGGCGATGTCCGCCGCCAGGCCAGTGCGACCGGAAACCCCTTCCAGGTTCATCATTATGGCGACGGCAAACTGACGGCCGGGAAGCAGGTAGAGCATGCCGCTTACCTGCGGGGTGATCCCGCCATGAAAGGCTTCTTGTTCGCCGTACCATGTTTCGTCCGGGAAAAGCCCCCAGCCCAATCCGTTGTCCACCACCTCGCCATTGGCAAGGCGATAGGGGGTGAGCATCTGCTCCAGCGTGGCTCGGCTGAGGAGCGTGTGATTCATTACAGCGGCGGCGAAACGCCCCAGATCAGGTGCCGTGGTGATAAACCCGCCAGCCGGTAGCTTGCTGCTCATATCCACCTGTCGTGCATTTTCCAGGGTGCCCTCACCCGTCATCAGGTAGCCCGCCGCCCGGTTGGAAATGATGGCAGCGGGATCGTCATCGCGGGTGGCGGTCATAGCGGCAGGCTCGAAAATGTGCTGCCGCAGATAGCTCATAAAATCAGTGCCCGACGCACCTTCGATGACACAGCCCAGCAGGTTGTAGCCAAAGGTGCTGTACTGATGGGCCGTTCCAGGCTCGAAAAGGAGCGGGTCGTTCTCGAAAATCTCAAGTGCTTCGCCGACGCTGTCGTAGTGTTTGGTGTTGAAGAGTTCCTGCTCATTCCGTGGGCCGCCGTAGTGCCGGATGCCGCTTGTATGACTCAGCAAGTGCCGCGTGGTGATGGACCATCGCTTCTCAGGAAAGCGTGGGCAGTATTGCTGAATCGGCGCATCCAGGTCGATAGCGCCCTGCTCCACCAGGTGCATGACGGCTGTGGCCGTAATGGGTTTGCCTATCGAAGCCGTGCGGTAGGTCGTGGATGGAGTGGCGGGCACCTGGTTTTCCAGATCCGCCAGGCCATAGCCCTTCGACCAAACAACCTGCCCCTCCATGACGATGGCAATCGAGAGGCCGGGGATCTGATCCTTTGCCATCTTCTGCGTCAGCATTTCCTCGATGGCCTGGATCTTCGCATCAGGAAGCGTCTGTGCCGAGGCCGGAGCGGTGAGGCTGAACGTCAGGCAGAAAGCCAGCAATCGTAGCGGAAGGTACTTCATCAGTCGTAGAAGCAGGGAAAGGTATGGGCCTATCGCTCTACGAATGCACGCTAACCCAGTTACGAGGGTGCTGGTTTGTGCTT
>DATGCC010000031.1:0-2763 GCA_035312345.1 Rhodothermales bacterium | reverse complement strand
GGGCGTGCCGGGGCTTTGAGCCGTCAACTCAAGATTGAATTGGAAGAGCGGGCTCAGGCAGAACAGGCCCTGAGAGACAGCGAAGAACGCCTCCGAGATCTCTTTGAGAACACCAGCGACCTCATTCTGAGCCTGGCACTGGATCAAACCTTCCTGTACGCCAACCCCGCCTGGCTCGACGCCCTTGGCTACAGCCAGGGCGATTTATCGACGCTGTGCTTGGACGACATCCTCCACCCCGACGACCGAGCGCAGGCACAAGTGATCTTGGAACAGGTTGCTCAGAAGAATCATGTGCAGGTGACCGCTCGGTTTTGCCGAAGAGATGGGGACACCATCCTGGTAGAAGGAATGGTGCATAGCAAGCATGAAGCGGGGCAACTTGCAGCTACCCACGGCATCTTCAGGGATGTGTCTCGGCAGAAGCGATATGAAGCAGCCTTGCGCGAGGCCAAGGAAGCCGCCGAGATGCGAGAAAAGGAGGTAGCGCGGCAAAAGAAATTGCTTCAGGTTATTGTGGATACCGTGCCAAACACCATCGCAGTTGTGAATAGAAAGGGCCGGTTCATCCTACGGAACAAGATGGCCGTGCAGACCCACGGGGGCCTTGGCGGAACGGCCGATGAAGGACACCATGATCTGTTTCCGCCAGACTTTGCTGATGATCTCCTTGCTACTGATCTCCGCCTGATGGAAACGGGCGAGAGCATCTCAGGGCTGGAATATGAAGTGCCTCAGTCGGATGGCAAAGTCCGTATGCTTGAAGCAACCAAAGTGCCGGTTCGAGATGAAGAGGGCGAGGTTATCGGGTTGTTGGTCCTGGCCCGTGATATTACCGATGAGAAAGCCGTCGCCATCGCGTTGCGTGAGGCGAAGGAAGCCGCCGAGGCAGCGACCCTGGCCAAGTCCGAGTTCCTGGCCAACATGAGCCACGAACTCAGGACACCCATGAACGGGGTGATCGGGATGACGACCCTGCTCCTCGATACGTCCCTGGATGCATCGCAGCAGGAATTTGTAGAAATCATCCGAACCAGTGGAGAAAGCCTGCTGGCGATCATCAACGACATTCTGGATTTCTCCAAGATTGAGGCCGGACAGATTGAACTGGAGGAAGCGCCCTTTTCTGTGATGACCTGTGTTGAAGAGGCCCTTGATCTGGTGGCCACACAGGCTGCTGAAAAAGGACTTGAAGTGGCCTATCTGGTGGATGAAAAAGTGCCACAAACGGTTCTGGGAGATGTCACACGCCTGCGACAGATTCTTCTGAATTTGCTTTCCAACGCCGTCAAGTTTACGACGTCTGGTGAGGTCGTCGTCTCTGTAAGTACCGACCTACTCGGACCAGAACAGCACCAGATTCGGTTCTCGGTATTCGACACCGGGATCGGCATCCCCGATGAGCGCCTGGATCGGCTGTTTCAATCGTTCAGCCAGATCGATGCTTCTACGACGCGTAAGTATGGCGGTACGGGGCTGGGGCTGGCGATTAGCAAGCGCCTGGCCGAGGCTATGGGTGGCGATATGTGGGTGGAGAGCGAGGAAAATGTGGGCTCTGTCTTTCACTTTACCATCGTGGTCAAGGCTGCCGCTACCCAGAAACGCATCGGGTCTGTACAGCCACTCCACTCGCTCGAAGGAAAGCGTGCCTTGATTGTGGATGACAACAAGACCAACCGCCATATCTTGAATCTACAGGTGAAGAAGTGGGGGGTGAAGACCCACCTGGCCGCTACGCCCCACGAAGCCCTGCAATGGATTCGCGACGGCGTGCCTTTTGATATCGGGCTGCTGGACATGCAGATGCCAGAAATGGACGGTCTCATGTTGGCCCGCGAAATTCGTCAACACCGCACCGCCACAGACATGCCGCTGGTCATCTTAAGCTCCATCGGACGTTCCATCAAAGCAAGCAAAGAGGTGATCTTCGCTGACTTGATGAAGCCGGTAAAGGTATTTCAACTCTACGAGACCATGAGTGCTGCGCTGACCAGCGAAGCAGGCGGGGCTACCCGGATGCGGTCTGGGCGGGAACGCGCTTCTCGTGAGGGGGCCGCAACATCGGCGGTACGTATTCTGCTGGCTGAAGATAATTTGGTCAACCAGAAGGTGGTAATCCACCTGCTCAGTCGGTTGGGCTATCGGGCTGATGTGGCGGCCAATGGTCAGGAAGCGTGTGCGGCTATGAAGCGGGCCCATTATGATCTCATCCTGATGGATGTGCAAATGCCTGAGATGGATGGCCTCGAAGCAACACAATGGATCAGAGCAGAACTGCCTGCTGATCAGCAGCCGTACATCATTGCTGTGACCGCCAATGCGCTCCAGGGCGACGAGGAAATTTGCCTGGAGGCTGGAATGGATGCATACCTCGCCAAGCCTGTAAAACTGGAAGAACTGGCAGAGGCCCTGCGCCGGTTTGATAAGGAATCAAGTAAATCGGCGGCAGCCTGAACAGGTGAACTAGGCATCAGGCTGTAGCGATTCGAGGACCGGCTTCAGGGTTTTCCAGACAGTTTCGGCGACAATCTCGTGACCCTCGGCGGTGGGGTGGATGCCGTCGGGCTGGTTGAGCCGTCGTACGCCGCCGACACGGTCTAAGATGAAAGGAATCAGTTCAGCGTTGTTTTCCTCGGCTAGGTCGGGGAAGAGATCGCGGAAGCGGGTGGTGTAGGAGGGGCCGAGGTTGGTCGGGATTTGCATGCCTGCCAGAATGATGCGCGCCTCAGGATAGGCCTCTCGGGTGGCGTCGATGATGCCTTG
>DATGCC010000030.1:0-6343 GCA_035312345.1 Rhodothermales bacterium | reverse complement strand
CAGTAGGCCATCTGAACCACGAAGCAGGCACCGAAAAGGAGAAGCCAGAGCATAGGGTTTGTGTTGAGTAGGGGGCTGTAGCCGGTATTTTGTGATCACGAAACACGCATCGTGCAACAGTAAGAAGTATTACGAGATTCGGGCATCTCCTGCAACCGGGCAACAGTATAACATCCATCATTTCGTCTTCACCTGTTGCAAAGATCATGCTGATACTGCAAGGCCCCAGTACCCAAGATGTTGACCGCTCCGAGGCATTTCATGAGTTTGCCCGCCGCCGTGCCAAGGGGGAGGTATTAGTACCCCCCTTGCTGTTGCCGAAGTACGAGCGACGATTTTACATACGGCGCACGCTCCGCGAAGACCACCAGTTCCGTATTCAGAACCACCCCGAAGGAGCCGACGCCAAGTTTGACAAACTGGCCGAGGACGCCTTTCAGTTTTTTCGTGGAACCGCGCTGCTCTACTACCGCGATTATGCGGGGACTGACGCCCACCTGCCCACCGTTTTCACCATCGGCGATATTCACCCGGAGAACTTCGGCGTGATGCCCAACGAGGACGGCGCGCCTTTCTTCGGGGTCAACGACTTCGACGAAGCCTGTTTCGCGCCGTTCTCTTTCGATGTCAAACGCGGGGCGCTGGGCTTCTGGATTGCTACCGAGCTGAACGGGTTCAAGAAAAAGAAGCGGCGCAAGGTGGTGCGCGCCTGGGTGCGCGGCTACGTCGATGGGTTGATCGAATTTGTCCAGGACGACCGCGAGAAGTGGCACCAGTGGCGGCTGGATAACAGCCCCGACATGATCCGCGATCTGCTCGAATCAGCGATGGAAACGCGCAAGGCGTTTCTGAAAGATAAGATCAACCTCGACAAGGAGGAATTCATCCCCTCCGATGAAATCCTACCGCACTCGAAGCACATCGCCGACTTCCAGGCCCTCGTTGACAACTACGTCAAAGAGAACGACATAGAGACCAAGACCCGGCACGACGACTTTTTCAACGTCAAGGATGTAGCGGTGAAGAAAGGAAGTGGGACGGCCAGCCTTGGCCTCAACCGCTACTGGGTGCTCATCGAAGGGCCCGAAGGCGGCGCGGACCGCGACATTATCCTGGAACTCAAGCAAGCCCGCACCTCAGCCCTGCGCGGTCTCATCCCCGACGACCCCGATACCGACACCGACGAAGCCGAACAGATCGTGAAAGCGCAACGGGTGCATCTCGCGGGGGGCGATCCTTTTTACGGGCGGGCCGAAATAGATGGCACACCGTTCCTCGTCCGCGAGCGTAGTCCCTTCAAAGACGATATTGATCTGGAAGATCTCGACGTATCGGAGATGAAGACGTATGCTCGCATCTGCGGCAAAACCCTCGCTCAGACCCACGCCCGTTCGGATGAAGACACCGGCATCATGGAAGGCGATGCCGAAAAGCGTATTCTATCATCAATCTCCCCGGATATTTTCGTGGATGATATCACCCGCTTCGCCAAGACGGCGGCCAAACGGTTGTATCGAGATTATAAGCTATTCAAGGAGGATCATAAGCTCGGCGCGTTTACCTTTGTGCATTCGGGGTGAGAGCCTGTGAAACTACGAGCCTATGAGTCTATGAGTCTATGATGTTTGGGTTCATCGTCTTCTCTTGGGCTCGTAGCCTCGTAAGTTCCAAGACTCACCCCGGAATCTTAATAAACCAATCGCGGCATCGTGCGTATCTTGCAAATCAAGAAGCAAGATATAGTGATCGGTTAGTGAATCATGTCAAACGTGCAACGGGCACCCGATACAGGGGTGACCCAGAACCTGGGAACGTTTTGGACCGCGGCCAACATCATCAGCCTGTCTCGGGTGGTGCTGGTTGTGCCCATTACCTACCTGATTCTGGTGGACGGGCCGATCCTGTGGGTGTTCGGGCTGATCATCGTTGGCATGCTGACCGACTTTTTCGACGGGCGTGTGGCGCGCTGGTCGCATACGGTATCCGAGTGGGGCAAGGTGCTCGATCCGGTCGCCGATAAGTTTGCGGCAGCCGCGATTACCGTGGCGCTCGTGTTTCGCTCGCCCGAGGCGGGGCCGACGTTGCCGCTCTGGTTCCTCGGCCTCATCATCGCCCGCGACGCGGTCATTGTGGTCGGCGGTATTCTCATCGCCCGGCGCACAGGGGAGGTGCTGATGAGTATCTGGTGGGGAAAGGTAGCCGTGACGGCACTGTCCGTGACGGTGCTGGCCGCGCTGCTAAAAGCCGATCCGCCTGTTATGCAGGTATGTCTCTGGATCACCACGGTGCTGATGGGGTATGCCTTCGTGCTTTACATCCTGCGGTTCATCCGGGTGTGGCGGATGGGCGTCTTGCCGTCCGTCGCTGGTCTTGATGGCGAAGGCGGACGCACCGTTGCCTCCGTGCAGCCGGAAGGATGATGTCGTTGCGGATTTTGGGTTTTGGATTTTGACGTTCAATACAAGTAATCTTGAACCCTGAACCGACCTTCTCAAGAATATTTCCTCATTCCCAATAGATGGCTTTTTTAGATCGCTTCAAGAAAAAAGAGCGGACCGACGATCAGGAACGACTCGAAGAAGGGCTGGAGAAAACCCGCACCAGCTTTTTCGGCAAACTCGACCGCCTCATGCGGGGCAAAGACACGGTTGATGACGAGACGCTCGACGACCTCGAAGAAATCCTCGTCACCAGCGATGTAGGCGTCAATACCACACTCGATATCATCAAGCTGGTCGAGGCGCGGGTAGCCGAGGACAAATACGTCTCGACCTCCGAACTCAACGCGCTCATCCGCGACGAGGTGGCCCGGCTGATGCTCGACCATGCCCCCGACCGTCCGGCGGACTTCGACGCGCCCTTGCCCAACCAGCCGCATGTCATCATGGTGGTGGGTGTTAATGGCGTTGGCAAAACCACCAGCATCGGCAAGATCGCGCACCGCTACAAGGAGGCGGGCAAGAGCGTGCTGCTGGGCGCAGGCGATACGTTCCGCGCCGCCGCAATCGAGCAACTCGATGTGTGGGCCGACCGGGCCGACGTGCCGATCATTAAGCAGAAACACGGCTCCGATCCGGCAGCTGTGGCCTTCGACACCCTCGCCGCTGCCAACAGCCGACATGTGGATGTCGTGCTCATCGACACCGCCGGGCGCTTGCACACCAAGGGCGGGTTGATGGACGAACTCTCCAAGATCAAGCGCGTCATGGACCGGCAGGTGCCGGGCTCGCCGCACGAAGTTTTGCTCGTGCTCGATGCATCCACCGGGCAGAACGCCATTCGACAGGCCGAAGAGTTTACCAAAAGCGTAGATGTGACCGGCCTCGTGCTTACCAAACTCGACGGCACTGCCAAAGGGGGGATCGTTATCGGCATCTCCAACGAGTTCCAGATCCCTGTCAAATATATCGGTGTCGGCGAGGGCATCAACGACCTGCAAGTCTTCGACCGGCAGGGCTTCGTCGAGGCGCTCTTTAAGTAGGTGGGACGCCAAACGACGAAAAGGCAGCGTCCTACTGTCGTTCGTCCGTAGTCTTTTCAGGGAAGCAAATCTCATCTTTGGGAGCCCTGCTGTTTGTCAGCAAGCGAGCAGGCTAGAATGTAAGATCTTTGTACGTATCGGACCTCGCACCTCAGATGCTGCGTGGCATAGAAAAAAGGGTGTGTTGGCTCCTGACACGCCTGTTTTCGGCTCACAGGGGCTGCGCTACCATTCGCCGCATAAATTCAACGGAACGCCATTTGCCTCGGGCACCCTAGCCTTTAATGAGGCATATTGACGACGGTCCCGAGAGTGACCATGCAAAAAACAGGGCATGGGTTGCGAAAAAGCGGTTTTCATGCGTAGCATATACCAGTGCAGTGGATGCCAGCGCGCCACGTGTGCCTGGAAATCAGAAGACAGAGGGTACGTTTGCAGAGGTCGTGTTCATGAAACAAAGATACTATAAGAACCGGGCAACATGGGTGTGTTGTCTGTTGCTGGTTGTGGGGCTACTGGGAAGCCTCTCTGGGCCGGTGTTTGCGCAGAGTCCGGTGCCTGAGTTTGAGGTCGATGCTGTCAGCATGCGTATTAATGCGACCTCTATGCAGACCCGTCTCGATCTCTACACCCGTATTCCGTATTCCAATCTCACGTTTATCAACACCTCTGGCGGTTTTCAGGCGTCCTACGAAGTTACCACCGAGATTTACAAGCTCGACGATCGCAACCGACGCGGAGCCCTTGTCACATCGGAAATCTGGGAAAGCACCGCAACGGTCGATGCCTTCTACCAGACCCAGGCGGAGGTCGGCTACGACAACACCACCCACGCCGTCCGGTTGATGCCGGGGCGCTACCTGCTCGAATTTCAACTCACCGATAAGAACACCGAGCAGTCGTACGTCCAGGAGCTACCTGTGGAGGTGCGCAACCTGTCCCCGTCTCTCGCGCTGAGCGATCTGCTGCTGCTCGATGATTACGACGCAGAGACAAAAACCATTTTCCCGCATGTGAGCGACCATCTGTCGTCGGGGCAGTCCACCTTCCAGATGTTCTACGAGATTTATGCGGACCGCGCCCAAAATGTGCAGATCCTGCGCGAGATCGTACCCTTGCGGAAGCGGCCCAGTGCGTTCATTCGGAAAAGCCGTACGCTCCTCGGACTGAAGCAGGAAGATGAAGATGCGCCTGTGCCGGCGGTGTATACGGACGCCGAGTCCCGGAACTTCCAGCGAGGACGCCACCAGATTATTTCCCAACTGCCCGTGACAGACATCAAGGTGGGCGACTACCTGGTGCGGGTGCGGGTGGAAGATGAAAACGGACGTCTACTGGATGAGTCTGAACGCATCTTCTCCGCCTCGTGGAGTGGACTGACGGACCACCTCAGCAACCTGGATGAAGCCATTGAGCAGTTGCATTACATTGCCAAAAGGAAGGATCTGGACCGCATCAAAGCTGCGGACAGCTACAATGAGCGGCTCAAGCGGTTCAAGGAATTCTGGGAGCGCCGCGACCCGACGCCGGGCACGCTGCGCAATGAGCAGATGGAAGAATTCTACTACCGCATTTCGGCAGCCAACCAGCGATTTGGAGGCGGCGTGCCGGGTTGGCAGACGGATCGAGGGCAGGTACTGGTCAGCTTCGGAGAACCAGACCATATCGAGCGGCACCCGTACAACTACAATACCGAGCCGTATGAAGTCTGGTATTACAACCGCATTCAGCGCAAAATTATCTTTGTCGACAAGACCGGCTTCGGCGACTACGAACGCCTGACACCCATCTGGGACGATTTCAACCGTATTCGATAAGAAACAAGCTGTTTTTATAGCATGCCGGCGGGGTGCCTCACAGCGAGGGCCCCGTTTTTTTGTAGGGAATTAGCAGTCAGCCGTCAGCTATCAGCTATCAGCTTGTCTATCTTGGGCTAATCGCTGATAGCTAAAAGCTGATAGCTTTAAAACCATGCGCATCTTATTCATGGGCACGCCCGACTTTGCGGTGCCTTCGCTAGAGATTCTTGCCGAAAATGGTTATATGCCTATAGCCGTTGCGACCGGGCCCGACCGTCCGCGTGGGCGCGGCCAGAAGCTGACGCCCACGCCGGTGAAAAAAGCCGCTGAACGTCTGGGCATCGACACGATCTTGCAGCCCGAGTCGGTAAAGGACCCGGCCTTTGCCGAGGCCGTGGCGGCGCTAGAGCCGGACGTGATGGTTGTGGTGGCGTTTAAGATTCTGCCCCCTGCTGTTTACACCCAGGCCCGGCTCGGCGCGTTCAACCTGCACGGCTCGCTGCTGCCGAGGTATCGGGGGGCCGCGCCCATCAACCGGGCAGTGATGGAGGGCGACACGGAAACAGGTGTCACGACCTTTTTCCTCAAGGAGAAAGTCGATACAGGCGCGATGATTTTGCAGCGGCGCATGTCCATCGGGCCGAACGAGACGGCAGGTGAGGTGCACGACCGCATGATGCACCTCGGAGCCGAAGCCGTGCTCGAAACCGTCCAGCGCATCGAAGCGGGCAAGGCCACGCCGCAACCGCAGGACGACACGCTTGCCACCCCCGCCCCCAAAATCTTCCCCGACGACTGTCGCATCCCGTGGGAGCGATCTGCCGCCGACGTACACAATCATGTGCGTGGTCTCTCCCCGTATCCCGGAGCCTGGACGATGCATGGCGAGACGTTGCTCAAAGTGTACCGCACGCAACAGGCCGAGGGAAGGGGTACACCGGGTGAAGTGCTGGATGCCGACGGACGGCTGGTGGTGGCCTGTGGCGAAGGGGCCGTCGATATCCTGGAGGTGCAGCAGCAGGGTCGCCGCCGCATGGAAGCCATCGATTTTCTGAACGGCTAT
>DATGCC010000029.1:0-3816 GCA_035312345.1 Rhodothermales bacterium | reverse complement strand
GGGTGAGGGCGACGGCAAAGACGAAAAAGATCGCCAGCAGCGGATAGAAGCTGTACGGAATCGAGTTGAGGAAAATCGAATAGGCCGCCTCGTCGAAGCCTTCGATCTGCCCGACCGCCGCGCCGATGATGCCGACTTCGTAGCCAATCCAGGTAGTGACAAGTGCGAGGCAGGCCACCGGAGCCGCCGTTGAATCGACGATGTAGGCCAGCTTTTCACGGGAGATGCGGAGGCGATCCGTCACGGGCCGCATCGTGTTGCCGACGACCAGTGTGTTGGCGTAGTCATCAAAGAAGATGGCGAGGCCGAGGGTGCCTGTGGCGACCTGCCCCCGGCGTGGCGAACTGGCCCAGCCAATGATCTTGTTGACCACGCCCTGTGTGCCGCCGCTCTTCGAGATGATGCCCACCATACCACCAATCATCAGGGTAAAGAGAATGATCGAGACGCGATCCGGGTCGGTCATGGCCGTGCGAATGAAGCCCTGAAAGGCGTCGAACAGACCATAGAACCAGCCCATTCCCCCACCAACGACGATCCACGCGCCGATCCAGATCCCTAGAAAGAGTGCTGGTATCACCCGCTTGAAGGCCAACGCAATGAGGATAGCGAGAACCGGTGGCAGAATTGAAAGCCAGCCCGGCACCGAGCGCGCCGTGCCCTGCGCCAGCGTCGTGCTGCCCTGCACCAGTAGCACCTCGCCGGTCCCGGTTACATCTTCTGCCACCAGCGTCTGCCCATCCGTGAAGGTGAGCGGATATGCTGTGTCGCCTACCTGCACGCGGTATGCCTGAACCGAGTCTGCGTTGAATTGCCCGTCGGTGTTTTTCACCGTCACATCGAAGGGCACGCCTCTCAGCACCACCTTCGGCACCTGAAGCTCATAGGTTTGCCCGAGGGCCGGTAATGCCATCAGGAACAGGGCGAGCAGAAAAGCAAGTCGTCGCATAAGGGATTGAGTTAGCAGTTTCTGGTTACTGGTTAATAGTTTCTAGTTGAGGGATGAACCACAACCTAAAACCAGAAACCAACAACCAACGTCTTTCAACCTTCCGTGCCGAAGATCCGGTCGCCTGCATCGCCGAGGCCAGGGCGGATAAAAGCGTTGTCGTCGAGTTCGCGGTCGAGTGTGGCGGTGACAATGGGCACCTCAGGATGCGCCTGGTGGAGCGCTTCGACACCTTCAGGAGCAGCTACGAGGCAGACAAACGTAAAACGCCTGGCACCCCGTTCTTTCAGGTGATGGATGGCCTGCGTGGCACTGCCACCCGTTGCCAGCATCGGATCGACCACGAAGACGTGAGCCGCTTCGATGCCACCGGGGATGCTGCTGTAATAATCACGCGGCTCTTTGGTCTTCTCGTCCCGATACATGCCCAGATGCCCGATGCGTGCCTCTGGTACGAACCGCACGAACCCATCCACCATGCCCAATCCCGCTCGCAGAATCGGCACCACAAACACCTCGCCCGCCACCTCGTAGCCTGTCGTTGCCTCCAGTGGCGTGTCGATGCGCACCTCTGCCATGTCGAGATGCCGCATCGCCTCATAGGCAAGAATGGCAGCGGCATCCCCCAGCTTCTTACGAAAGACGCCGTACGGCGTAGTGCGCCGACGCAGAATCGTCAAGTCCCGCTTGAGCAGGGGATGATCTACAACAGTGAGGCTCATGATTGGGGCGTTCTTGCTATGTTATTTCAACTATTTCTGCGCCTTCTTCTGCTCCACGTAGCGTTTATGTACCTCCGCGTTTTCGATCCATGGCCTGCGCTCGAAGTAGCTGTCGGTGATCTTCTTGAGGACACCGGACAGCAAAATCAGCGTGATGACGTTGGGCAGGGTCACTAAAGAGAGCGCTACATCGCCCAGGTCCCAGATCGTCGTCACCGCCAGGGTAGCCCCGACGAAGTGGAAGACAAGAAAAACGACTTTGTAGGGCATGATGGCTTTCGTACCCCACAGGTAGTTGGCACAACGATCGCCGTAGTAACTCCACGAAATAGCCGTCGAGATAGCGAACATAAATACACTCAGCAGCACGATCCACCGCCCCAGACCACCGAGACCAATGGGGTCAAGACCGCGCTCGAAGCCCAGCGTCGTCATCGGGGCGCTATTGCGGGCGGCATTGCCATAGACCTGCACAGTGTTGCCACTGGCATCAACGGCACGTCCTTCCTGCGGCAGAATCGTTCCCGTAAATGGCACCGTCTGCTCAGGATCGGTGTAAATAGAGCCAACGGCCACATCGTAATAGGCAAGGCTCAGGTCTCCAACTTCCTCTCCATTTTGCACCTCAATCTGCGCAGGCGTGGTAACTGCATCCACAAAGCCCGCTTCAGGGGTCCCTGAGACGTAGGAGGTGTTCACATCGTTGAGGTTGAGCATCGTAGGTTCATTGGCCTGGAATGCGCCCGTCGACACGATCACGAGCCCTGTCATAGTGCAGATGATGATTGTGTCAATGAATGGCTCCAGGAGGGCCACCACGCCTTCAGAAACCGGTTCGTCTGTCTTGGCTGCCGAGTGGGCGATAGGGGCAGATCCCTGCCCGGCCTCATTTGAGAAGAGGCCCCGCTGCACGCCGTAGGTCATGGTCGTGAGAAAGATACCAATACCCGTCCCAGCGACGCCTGACGTCGGATTGAAGGCTTCGGTGAAAATGGACGCAAAAGCCGCTGGCACATCGCCCGCGTTGATCGCCAGGATTACCACAGCACCTAGCACATAGACGCTCGCCATGAGCGGAGCCAGAATACTGGTCACCCGCCCGATACGCTGAATGCCCCCAATGATCACGATGCCCACGATGGTGGCCGTAAGCAACCCTGTGATCCAGGTAGCAATGCCGAAGTTGGAAGCAACCTGCGTGGCAATGGTGTTGGCCTGGATGGCATTGCCCGTCATAAACGAGGTTACCATCAACATAAAGGCGAAGAAAACAGCCACCGGCTTCCAGTTCATCTTGAACTGATCCCGGATACCGCGTTCGATGTAATACATCGGCCCGCCTGCAACACTGCCAGCCCAGACCTTCTCGCCAGATGTATCGACGTTTACCCGGTAGTGCTGGGCGAGCGTCACCTCGCTGTATTTGGTAGCCATCCCCAACAGCGCCGTGATCCACATCCAGAAGAGCGCCCCAGGACCGCCCCAGTGAATCGCCAGCGCCACCCCTGCAATGTTACCAATGCCCACCGTGGCCGAGAGTGCGGTCGTCAGAGCCTGGAAGTGAGACACATCACCCGGCTCATCAGGATCATCGTATTTGCCGGAGGTAACGGCGATACCATGCCCGAGGCGGCGAAACTGGACCAGGCCGAGCCGGATCGTCAGGTAAATGCCCGTACCGAGCAGACCAATGACCAGAGGCCAGCGCAGGATGTCGTTGGCGATGGAAATAATATGTTCGAGAAGCTCCATAGGAGGACGTGGGCCTAAATGTCTGAGGATACGTCGTCGGATGGGGCTGGTGGACCTGCATCCAGACGCAAGAATGGGGCCGTGCCGTGTGGGTCTCTTGCAAAAGCCCACTGACGAACAGGCATTCGCGGAATATAACGTCCTCTCCCTCGCCTAGCAAACCAATCCCTGACGGATGGCAGATTTAGCAGCCGAAGTGTCTATTTTGCCTGTACGCCTGACAGGAATAAAGCTTTCCGTCTAAATCGTCTGGGGGTCCACTTCCACAACCTGCCCGTTCATCAAGGCGAGGGTACGGGCGGGGAATTCTTTGACGATGCGGTAGTCGTGCGTTGCCATGAGCAAGGTCATGCCTTGCCTGTGCAGCCCCATAAGCAGTTCCTGGATCTGATC
>DATGCC010000028.1:0-4180 GCA_035312345.1 Rhodothermales bacterium | reverse complement strand
GGGCAGGTCTGCACCACGCCGGGCATGGTCAAAAACACCTATGGTACGGGTTGCTTCATGCTGATGAACACCGGCACTGAGCCCGTCGTCTCAGCCAACAACCTGCTCACAACGGTGGGCTGGAAGATCAACGACCAGATGACGTATGCCCTTGAAGGCAGCGTCTTCATCGGCGGTGCTGTGGTGCAGTGGCTCCGCGATGGCCTCGGTCTCATCCGTTCATCAGGTGACATAGAGGCGCTGGCCCGGCAGGTGGATGACAACGATGATGTCTACCTCGTGCCCGCTTTCACTGGTCTCGGCGCGCCGCACTGGGATCCGTATGCTCGTGGCACCATCGTGGGCCTGACGCGAGGCACCACGGCGGCACATCTCGCCCGTGCCGCCCTCGAAAGCATCGCCTACCAGACCGCTGATGTCATCCAGGCCATGGAAGCGGATGCGGGAATGGCCCTTACCGAACTGCGCGTAGATGGCGGCGCTACGGCCAACGACTTGCTGATGCAGTTCCAGGCCGATCTGCTCGGTGTGCCTGTCGTGCGGCCCATCGTGCGCGAGACCACCGCGCTGGGAGCCGCCTACCTCGCCGGGTTAGCCGTAGGGTTCTGGCAAAACCTGGATGAGATCGCTGCTCAGTGGACCATCGACAAAACCTTCGAGCCGACGATGACCCGCGATTATGCAGAATCCTTGCAGGCCCGCTGGCGTGAAGCCTTGGACCGGGCGCGGGGCTGGGTCAGCGCTGAGGGCTAAAAGAGATGCCGCAGGTCAGCGAGGAGAAAGAATACGTGGTGTTGCTACACGGGCTGGCGCGGTCGGCCCGGTCGATGGAGAAGCTCGCTGCCCGGCTAGGCCGTGAAGGCTATGGTGTCGTTAACATTGATTATCCCTCCACGCGCCATTCTATTGCTGATCTGACCGAGAACATGCTGGTCGATAAGCTGCCTGCTTTAGCCGCAAAAGCGACGAGCATTCATTTCGTTACGCATTCGATGGGTGGCATTCTCGTGCGACAGTATCTGGCGCATCACCGCCTGCCCAAGCTGGGCCGCGTCGTAATGCTGAGTCCGCCAAACAGGGGCAGCGAGGTGGTCGATAGGCTACGCGATAGTGTCTTTTTCCGCTGGCTCAACGGTCCTGCCGGACAAGAACTCGGCACCGACCCGATGAGCGTGCCATGCCAGTTAAGACCCGTGGATTTCGACCTGGGTGTCATCACGGGTAACCGGGTTATCGAGCCGTGGCTCGCGTGGATGATTCCAGGGGAGAGCGATGGCAAAGTCGCGGTTGAAAGTGCCCGCATCGAAGGAATGCGCGACTTTCTAGTCGTGCCTTACAGCCACACGTTCATTATGCAAAGAAAGGCAGTGATGGAGCAGGTCGTCTGTTTCCTGCGCACCGGCAAGTTCAACGCTAGAAAAGGAACCGGCGGATGAAGTCGAGCAGACGTTTCTTTTCAGCGGCGGCCTCATGACGAGGCTTGCATCTGGGATACAGGAAAGGTGTATGATGTCTGCGGAATCGAAATCCAGGCCCGGTAGGGCCCTCAACTTTTTTTGCGAGAGCGGCGTTGTGAGACGTTCTCGGTCAGGTTTGCGTAGGCAGCCCGCACACCTACTTTCGTAGAGGCAAAGGGCATGGCATCCGCTGGATCAATGGAGAGCTTTTGAGCGGCCTGGAAAGCATTCTGGTTGGCTGCCAGGAAAATGAATTCCCAGGCATACTTCGTGCGCTGGTGCGCAATCATTTCGGCGATGCGCTCGCGGGTGTAATCCGTGCTGGCGTTTTCCAGGCCGTCCGTTAGGATGGCGACGATCACCTGGGCGGGGCGCTCGGCCTCGGGCGTGGCGGCCAGCCGCTTACCTACGTCCACAAGGGTGCGCCCGACAGCGTCGAGCAGCGCGGTGGTACCTTCGGGCACATAGGTGTCTTCGGTGAGCGGCGGCACCTCGGGCAGCGGTGTGTTCTCATAGACGCGCTCATAGTCATGGTTGAACAGCGCCAGCGTCAGTCGTCCTTCGCCGGGGTGTTTTTGCTGACCTTCGAGGAAGGCATTGAAGCCGCCAATGGCATCCGAACGAATGGATTGCATGGAGCCGGAGCGGTCGATGATGCAGATGATTTCCGTCAGGTCGGTACGCATAGTTGGCCTCGCAAAGGAATCGTGCTAGAAAGGGATGCACGAGATACGCGTTGGTTAGCAGATGGTTACCTGGGTTTAGAAGAGTGCCGTTTCCAGAGCTTCATCGTGCCCATAAATATCATCGTAGAATTGCACCGAGCCACCGTCATCGGCGAAGGCAGTAAAGTAGAGAATATAGACGGGGATGTGTTGCTCTAGATCTACCTGTTGCCACTCGCCATTGTGCATGGCTTCTTCGATACGAGCCCGATCCCAGGCTGGCTTGCCGGCCAGGGCATAGACCGCCATGTCTACGGGGCGCTCTACGCGGATGCAGCCGTGGCTATAGTCGCGCTCGGTTTTGTTGAAAAGGTGGTCGGCAGGGGTGTCGTGGAGGTAGATGGCGAGCGGGTTGGGAAACATAAACTTGACGAGGCCCAGCGCATTGCTGGGGCCAGGCTTCTCACGCAGGCGCAACTCGCCAGAAACGACCCCGCTGAGTGAGGTCGTATACGGATCATAGACCTCGGCTCCCGGCCCGTAGTGGCTAACAATCTGGTAGTTGTTGGAAGTCAGGTAATTCCGGTTGCCACGGGCATTCGGCAGGATCTCGTCGTTGGCAATGCTGGGTGGGATGTTCCAGTAGGGGCTAAAGATGAGGTGCTCCATCTCGTCGGTGAAGATGGGCGTCTGGCGTCCGGCGTAGGATTTGCCCACCACCACATTCATCGATTCGGCTACGGCCCCGTCATCGTAGGCATACACCCGAAAGCCGGGCACATTGACCAGCACATAGCGGTCGCCCAGGTCATCTGGCAGCCAGCGCCAGCGTTCCATGTTGAACTCGATTTGCCGAATACGATCTTCGACGGAAATATTGAGCGCCGCAGCGGTACTGGGACCGAGCAGGCTGTCGGTGACGAGGCCATGCTCTTCCTGAAAGCGGTAGACGGCTCCGGCGAGGCGTTCATTGTAGCGAGAATCACTACCGGCATTGTCGAGATAGCCTGCTGTAGCAAGCCGCTGCCGTAGGGGCGGCACACGGGAAGAAGAGGAGTCGCCAGGGTGCAGCACCTCGCCCTCAGGAATCATCGGCCAGTCGCCTTGCTCGGCATATGTGCGGTAGGTCGCCAGCGCGTCGCGGAGGTGCTGATAGCTTTTGTGTACAGGGGCCAGGTCTTGCAAGGTAGCAGCCAGATTATCCTGGTTCAGTGCGGTCTCTAAGATCTCGGCATAGTCTTTTTGCTTGGTTTCTGTGTACCACTCCGGGTCTACGTCTTCGGGACTGATCCGGCCATTGTACAGGTCGCTGGCATAATCGATGAAGGCAAACGAGAGCAGGGCATCTGTCTCGGCTACCGCTTCGGGTTCGGGTGTGTCTGCCAGATCCTGGATATGTTGCAGAATGGCGTCGAGGCGGTAGTCGGCAGGATCCAGTCCTTCCTCGTTGGCCCGGCGGAGTATGGAGATCAGGTCTTCGGCATTCGCCCGCAAAGCGGTGTCGTAGAACCAGGCAGGCTGGTAGGAGCGGCGCTTGTAGAGCCGTTGAATGGCTTTATGGATATGATCCCGCTCCCGCAGGTAGGCCGGAGACTGTTCGGTAATCAGGTCTTCAAGGGCGTTGGCGTAGGCTGAGTCGGGGGGCAAAGGGCTGGGTTGCGGGTCCGTAGCATCCGCCGCATCCGCACAGGCAAGTCCGCCTGGCAGGCCTAAGAAGAGAAGGAAGCAAAGCGCGGTGGCAAATTGGTAGAAGCGTTGCATCTATGTCTCAGGTACATGAAAAGCCTGTTCACCTCTTTAAACAGGTGGCTTCATGTCCCGTTTGTCGGTAGATGCAACAGCCCTGCAATAGATCGCAGGCTTTCCAACGCTACCGTTTGTGTTTGCTCTTTTTTCTGCTCTCAGCGGACGAATGGGTATTCGTTGATCCAGTGGAACCCCCGGTTGACCAGTGCAAAATCGTCCGCATCGTACCGGCGCAGGTGTACGGCCAACGAATCGGTATGGAGGACGCCGCTAAGAACCAACTCGTCCGAGGTAGGCTGGGTGTAGTGCAGG
>DATGCC010000027.1:0-3390 GCA_035312345.1 Rhodothermales bacterium | reverse complement strand
GAACTGATCGGCGTCTATGTCTCCGGCCATCCACTCGATGCGTATGCGCCCGAAGCCCGCGCCTTCGCTACGGCCAACCTGGGCGACACGGACAAATTCGGGCAGGACGAAGAAGAAATTCCAGATGCAGGCGGCGACGGCTACGGACGTCCGCAGAAGCCCCAGCACACGTTCTGCGGCATCATCACCGAGGTGCAGCGGCGCACCACGCGCACGGGCAAACCCATCGCCTTCGCCACCATCGAAGACTTCACCGGGCAGGGCGAACTGGTCTGCTTCTCCACCACCATCGACAAGGTACACCCCTATTTGCAGGTGGACGAGATCGTGCTGGCGCGTGGCGAAGTGGAGGTGCGCGGCGGCAGCGTCAAGATCCTCACCCGCGACATCATCCCGATGTGGAAGGTGCGCGAGCAACTCGTCCGCGCCGTGGTGCTGCGCATCCAGACGGGCAGCGTGGAACTGGCTGACATCGAAAAGCTGCGCATCCTCTGCGACAACAACCGGGGAAACTGCAAGCTCTACTTCGACCTGCTCGACCCCGACCACCCCGAAGGCAAGCAACGCATCCGCAGCCGCACCTTCGTCGTCGATCCCACGCCCGAACTGATGACCGGCATTTCCCGCCTCTTCGGCCGCGATAATGTGTTGCTTGAGGGCGAGGCCTGAGCAACTTTGCGAGTCGCCTGATAGTAGATTTGCTCCGCACAGCCTTCTAAACCGATATCAACTGATGACGATGAAAGGCTTCGACAGAATCACGTTCGACCCGCAGGTAATGGCAGGCCGGGCCTGCATCCGGGGCATGCGCATTACTGTTTCGCTGGTGGTGAATCTGGTTGCGAACGATATGAGTATGGACGACATCCTCGCTGCCTATCCTGATTTGGAAGCAGAAGATATTCGGCAGGCACTGCGCTATGCAGCCTGGCTCGCTGAGGAAAGTGTACATTCCATTCCGGTGGTATGAGATTCCTTGCGGATATGGGCATCTCACCGCTGACGGTAGCCTACCTCTCGGATCTCGGTCATGATGCCACTCATCTGCGAAGTGAGGGGCTACACCAGCTTCCTGATGCAGCCATTCTGGAAAAAGCACGGGCCGAAGATCGCATTTTGCTAACGCATGATCTCGACTTTGGGGATCTGCTTGCCGCCAGCGGTACTTCTCTGCCAAGCGTCATCATCTTTCGGCTCCGTAACATGAGACCGGATCAGGTAAACCAAGTGCTACAGGAGATACTTGATACCTACCTTGACCAGCTCTCTGCTGGTGTGGTGATGTCGGTAACGGAAGGGCAAGTTCGGATTCGAGCCCTTCCCATTGACCTATAACGTTTTTTCTACATTCCTTCCTGCTTCACACCCAGCACATTGATCGTATCGTCCTCCTCGGCGTCTTCGTAATTGTGTAACGGCTCGCCGCAGTGCGGACAGTATCGCGCCTCGCTCTCCTGATCTTCCTCACCGTCCTCTTCTTCATCCTCCGCGTCGAGTTGCTGTTTTTTTTCGACGGCTTCCTGAAAACCAGACGCTAATATCCCGGCGGGGAGCGCGATGAGGCCAATGCCCAGCAGACTGATGAGGCCGCCCAGCATCTTGCCGAGCACGGTCGTCGGGTAGATGTCGCCGTAGCCAACGGTTGTCAACGTCACCACGCTCCACCACATAGCCTGGGGAATGCTGCCAAAGTGCTCCGGCTGGGCCTCGCGCTCGATGAAATAGATGAGGCTGGCCGAGCCCGCGAGCACGACGAACACCGCCAGAATCGCCAGCACGATCTGCTCCTTCTTCCCTTTGAGCACATCCACCAGAATGGTTATGGAGCGGGAATAGCGCCCCAGCTTGAGCAGGCGGAAAAGCCGCAGCAGGCGCAACGACCGGATGGCGCGCAGATCGACAGGGGCAAAGCGCAGGAAAAACGGCAGGATCGCCAGCAGGTCGATGATGGCTCCCCACGTGATCATGTAGCGCAAACGTCCGACAATAGGCCGTGAGAACTTCTCGCCTTCCGTGCAAACCCAGACCCGCAGCACATATTCTATCGTGAAGATGACGACGGAGACGAGTTCAAACCACTCGAAATAGGGCTCGTACTTTGCGTAGAGCGGAGCCTCTGTCGCCAAAATCACGGCCACCACGTTGAGCAGGATCAGCGTGATAATGAACCACTGGAACAACCGTGCTTTCGGATCCCGGTTGTACGAGCCTTCGAGGACTTCGTAGGTGCGTCGTTTGATGCGCTCAATCATGCGGGCTGTTCGGCTCGTGGCTGTTCTTCTTCCTCTGCATCAGCCTTTTCATCGGCATCGCGCAGAAAATCGGGGATGTCGTCGATAGGCATCACGTAGCGATAGCGGGCTTTCAGCATCACGAAAATGCCGTACGCGATCAATCCCGCCGCCATGAAGCCAATCACCCAAAAGCCATAATACTGCTGGCCGATCAACAAAAACATTTCGTTCAGCCCCATCACATCCGACGGATCCGACTGAAACGCCCCGACGACCATGAATCCGCCAATCACCGCAAACACGACGCCACGCCAGAACAACCCAAACCGCCCGAGCGCCTTGACGACCATCGCCATCGCACCGCTCGTCTTTTCAAGATTCAGATACTTTGTAAATCCCGCCGTAAATGCGCCATAAAACTGAAACAGCCCAACGCCAACAATCGCCACGCCGAGGATGCCACCGATGACGTTACCAACCGGGTTACCCATCGCCTGGGCCAGCAAATCCTCTTTGGGATCGTTGACGCTGCCGCCACCCGTGAAAAGCCAGTGTGCCGAGATCGCTGCGAGGCCGAGATAACTGAACCCGCTCATCATTAGTCCAGCCCGTCGCACCAGCCCTTGTCGATCCGATCCGCGCCGCTCCACATCGGCGAAGGCTTGCAGAAAACGCCAGATGATGTACAGCAGCAACCCCACCGTGATGATGCCGACGAGCCAGCGACCGTATGGCAGCGTACGCGCTGTGTTGGCAATGCCGCCCGGCCCGGCGAACTGCCCACCGCCCATGTCGAAAATGCCCAGAATGGCGAGCAAGCCTATCAGAAAATACACAACGCCGATGGCAAAATAGCCCACCCGCGCCAGTTGATAGCCCCAATACGTACTCTTCTTAACTGTTTCCACGCTCCGCTTTCCGCTACTGAATACTCAAGTTTAAACACAGCAACCCGGCCCTTCAAAACGGGTTCGCCGCCAGAAGCGGGTATTACGCCATTCTCACGAAGCAGCGTTTATTCGATGCCCAACAAAGCGGGGTTTTCTTTTTCCAGATCGTCCAGCAGCTGAGCACTGTACCAGAGCATACGCGGGATGTGATACGGCCCTTTCCAGACGTTGCCTTTGAGCGGCACCGAGAGCCGTCCGTCGCGGTG
>DATGCC010000026.1:0-2922 GCA_035312345.1 Rhodothermales bacterium | reverse complement strand
GTGAATGGTATGGCTCCTGGCAATCGCGGTCGTCGAGCAGCACCGCGCTCCAGCCGTTGACCGAGGCTGAAAAACTTTCGCGCAGGGTAAAACCGACGGCTTGAAATCCATATTTTTCTTTGAGCGTCCGGGCCAACTCGGCGTAGGCGTCTTCTTCCAGATGGGCCGCTTCCACATCGGTTGTCCCCGCTTTCAGGCCCAGGCTTTTTTCGGCGTCTTCCTCGTTGGCGATGCAGACATCGACGTACTCCATCAGCGGCCGCATCGTCGCCTGCGCCTCATGCACCGTCCAGAGCTTGGAGCGGTAGTTGAGATCACAACTGACCGTTGCGCCCGCCGCCTGGGCCGCTTTTGCAGCAGCTACCACCGTCTGCCGGGCCGTCTCGCCGAGGGCCGGGGTGATGCCGGTAAAATGAAACCACCGCGCCCCGTCGAACAGCGCGTCAAAATCCAGCTCATCGGCGGTGAGCGTCGTCACCGCCGCCTCGGCGCGGTCGTAGACCACCTTCGAGGCCCGCTGGCTGGCTCCGGTTTCGAGAAAGTAGATGCCTACCCGCTCACCGCCCCGCACGATGAACCGGTCGGAGACGCCGTACCGACGCAAGTGATTGACCGCAGCCTGCCCGATCTCGTGCTCCGGCAACTTGGTCACGAAGTAGCTTTCCAGTCCGTAATTCGCCAGTGCTACCGCCACGTTGGCTTCGCCGCCGCCATACGTCACATCGAAGCTTTGGGCCTGCACGAAGCGCTGAAAGCCCGGGGTGGAAAGCCGAAGCATGATTTCGCCGAGGGTGACGACTTTCATTTTTGATTCTGGATTTTTGATTCTGGATTGCTTGCGTGTGTCTCCAGCACCATGACCACGCCGTCTCGCGCGATTCGTATCAGAAGGTCAGCAACGGCCTCCGCGAAACCGGGTAGGGCATCCAGGCGTGCGCCCCACAGCGCTTCATCAGCACAAACCGTCGCTACGAAGAGACGTATCTGTGTGGCATCGCCGCGATCCACATCGACCCAGCGGTCGCGCCAGTCGGAAGCCGCGTCATCGGTGGGACGCTCAGCGGCAGGCGGACCAACGTCGGGGTGTTGAAAGAGCAGGAAACAGGCAAACCCGAAGGCAATGGCGGGCGGCACGGCGTTTTCCTTCTCTACATAACCCAGCAACGAGGGCACAACGCGCACGCGCATCTTGGTCGTCTGCTGAAAAGTGATGTCCAGCAGGTCGTGGCAGATGAACGGGTTGGCGAAGCGTTCCAGCACCTCCTCCGCAAAGGCCCGTGCCATCTCCGGCGCGATGTCGAGGCTGGGCACAATCTCTTCCAGCATCACCTGACGGATGAAGCGACCCACCCGCGCATCCTCGACCGCCTCGCGCACGGTTGCGAGGCCGCACAGCAATGCCGCCGACACCATGATGGTATGCGTGCCATTGAGAATGCGAACCTTCCGCTCCCGGAAAGGCGTGATGTCTTCCGCGATGATGATACCCGGATCAACGCCTGCTAATGGTAGGCACGCTTCCAGGGTGGCATTTCCCTCAATGGCCCAGAGGCGATACGGCTCGGCCACCGTGAGGAGGTCGTCCCGGTAGCCGAGTTGCTGGTAGAGCGTTTCTACTTCATCCGGCGTGCCCGGCACAATGCGATCAACGAGCGTGTTGCAAAACTGGTTGGCCTCGTCAAGCCACTGCCTGAAATCTGATCCCAGGTCCCAGCGCGCTGCGAGGGTTTGCACTATCTGGCGTAGTTTGTCCCCGTTGTTTTCGAGCAACTCGCACGGCAAAATGATGAGACCTTTTGCCGGGTCGAAATCAAACATCCGGGCGCGTTCGTAGAGGGCGGCGGTGAGTTTGCCCGGAAATGAGCGCGGCGGATCCAGATCAATCTGATCATCTTCATCCAGCATGATGCCTACCTCCGTCGTGTTCGAGATGACCAGGGCCAGTTCAGGTTGGCGGGCACAGGCAAGCACTTCGGCCCACTGATCCAGCGACGCTAGCGCCCGGCTCACGGCGGTGAGGACCTGTGCCTGATCCACAATCTGTCCGTCTTCTCGACCACGCACGTAGAGCGTGTAAAGACCGTCCTGGTTGTTGAGTTGCCTGGTTCGGCCACTGCCCGTGGAGCCCACCATCACCACACGCCCATTCAGACTGCCGACCCGGTTGGCCTGCTCCACGAAGTACTCGGCAAACCCGCGCAGGAAGGCTCCCGTGCCGAACTGAAGCACACGCTCGGGCATCGCGGAACGGGCTGCCTCGGCACCATTCAGGGTGGATATGTTAAGCGGAGGAAGCATGAGGTACTTTTACAAAGGCAGCTTTCTTAACCGGTAAAGTAAAGGATACAAAAAAAAAGATTATGTGCAAAGGGTTAAGCGCTATCCTGCACTGATTCTACCTCCCCATCGCTGGGCAAGAGGTGGTGACGGGACGTGACGAGGTCGGTCTTTAGCACGACGTGCTGGGCCTCGGAAGCCGCTTTGCTTTCGATCTCATCCAACAGAATCTGCACGGCCTGCTCCCCCATCTGCCGGGTTGGCTGGCGCATACAGATGTGGGGGTAGGTATAGAGTTCGTTCAGCCCGCCTTCGCCGAAGGAGAGGATCTGAATGGTGTTGAGCAGATCGGGATTGTGCTCACCCATCGCCGCATACACGCCCAGTCCTATCGGGTAGGTCGCTGCAAAAACGGCACTGGGCAGGTTCTCCGAGCGAAGGATCTGCATAAAGGCATCATAGCCGTGTTGCTCGTCGAATCCGCCTTCGATGATCCAGGGATCGTACAGGGCGATGTCGTGCTTACGCAGCGCTTCCTCATAGCCAGCGCGGCGTTCCCGCCCGATCTCTACATCATGGGTACCAGCAACATGGGCAATCTTGCGGTGCCCTTGCTGAATCAGATGATCTACGGCCCGAAAAGCG
>DATGCC010000025.1:0-2197 GCA_035312345.1 Rhodothermales bacterium | reverse complement strand
GAGGAAAAAGGTGCGTCGGTCGATTACCTGATCGGCACCATGATCGAGATCCCGCGAGCCGCGCTCACCGCTGATGACATCGCGCAGGAAGCCGAGTTTTTCTCCTTCGGCACCAACGACCTGACGCAGATGACCTTCGGCTACAGCCGCGACGATGCGGGCTCCTTCCTGCCGTATTACGTCGATAACAAGATCCTGCAGAGCGATCCCTTCCAGGTGCTCGAACGGCGCGGCGTGGGCCAGTTGGTCGAGCTCGGCACCCGGCGGGGTCGGGATACACGACCCAATCTGAAAGTCGGCATCTGCGGCGAGCATGGCGGCGAACCGTCGTCTGTGGCGTTCTGCTACGAGGTTGGCCTCGATTACGTCTCGTGCTCCCCGTTCCGCGTGCCCATCGCCCGCCTCGCCGCAGCACAGGCCCGGCTGAACGCAGAAGAGGAGGTGCCCGTGTAAAGCGGCGGCAAAGCCTCCCTTGAGATGGATGCGGACGGATGCACATGGACCCGTCCCTATAGGTGTCTGGGTTGAAAGCTGATGACGGCCCAGCCCTTTTCCCTCTTGGCGCTTTCCTCTTCCCTTTATCAAAATGAGTTGGATCCTCGGTTTTGCCGGCACGAGCCTCTCCCCTTCCTTGCGGGAGAGGCTCGTTGCGTTGCATCCGCTGGCGATGCGGGTGGCCGAAGAAGCGACATACTATCTGGCAGCAGGTGGTCTGCCCGAGACATGCCATGCTGGTGCACTGCCGAAGGAGGCAGGTACATGGGCTGTCGTCGGGCTGGGCATTCGGCTACATGACGACCATTGCACCTTTCTGGACACGGCAGCCTGGCAAGCCCGCCTCTCCCGACAACCACCAGATTTGGACTCGCTGAACGGTCATTTCGCGGCGGTGCGCTACCAGCACGGTCGGCTCGACTGCTTCACCGACCCGATGGGCACGCGCACGCTCTATTTTGTTCAGCTAGATGATGGGGTGGCCTTCTCCACCCGGCTCGACTGGCTGGCACGACTACGCGGTGAGGCAGCAATCAACTTTGGCGTCTTTGGATCCCATTGGCTCTCATTCAACCAGTGGTCCAGTGAGAGCCTTGTAAAAGGTGTTCAGCGTCTGGGACCCGGCGGGCATGCTACCCTCACAGAGCGGGGGCTGGACCTCACCGAAACGCCGTGGCTCCCCGACATCGATGAGAGCGACTGTGATGGCAGCCAGTTTGCACAGATGCTTTCGGTGTTGGTACATCCCCATTGCAATAACGGGCGCACGGTCAGTCTCAGCCTTTCGGGAGGTATGGATTCGCGCCTCGTGCTGGCCATGCGACGGGAGGCTACCCCCGTCCGTACGCACACCTTTGGCCCAGACGCACTCCCAGATGCCCACGTCGCCCGGCGCATAGCCGATGGTGAAGGCTTGCAGCATCAGGCACTCCATGCACCCGTTCCCGATGCCGACACCTGCCTGTCCCTGCTGCGCCACCACATGGCGGCGACCCAGGCGATCTCCCCCGCCTCGGCGGTCGTCGGCTTGAGTCACTTTCCAACGCTTCGCGCCAAAGGCTTTATTATCATTGATGGCGGCATGGGCGAAATTACGCGGCGTAAGTTTTTGGACCGGCTGTTGCTCTTCAACCGCAAGGCCCTCCAGGCAGGCGATGTTGATGCCATCCTACCCTACCTCCGCTTCCACGGCCCTGACTTTTTCAGTTCTGAAACGAAAAGGGCAATGGACCAGGGCTTCCGCGAAGAGGTAGCGTCGATGTGGCAGGCCATGCCCTCTCCACAAACCATCGGTGATGAAAATTTCCTGGACCTGCTCCGCGTCCGTACGGTGCTACCCAACTTCTATGGCTACGAGCAAAACCGGCTGGATGGGGTCATTCAGAATTACATGCCTTTTGCCCAACCCGCGCTGCTGCGAGCCGTATTTCAGGTCCCTCTTTCGTTGCGGCGCAAAGGACGGCTCGTGAGGCAACTCATCCGTACCCACCATGCTGCTCTGGCTCGTTATCCGCTCGTCAAAGGGGGCCTCACCCATCCGTTCTGGCTACCTGCCTTTCCGGCTGCCGTCTGGACCAAACTGCACACACGAATGGGCCACGGCTACACCAATCCCACACGGCGGGATTTTCTCGAAACGGTCAAACCCTTTGTGCTGGATGCTGTGCATTTACAGGAGGTGCGCGCCTATGCTGGATACGAT
>DATGCC010000024.1:0-5650 GCA_035312345.1 Rhodothermales bacterium | reverse complement strand
GTTTGTCAGGGTGTAATAGCCCGTTGTGTTCGTCGCCGTGCCGTAACTCGTGCCGACGAGGATGACGTTTGCCAACAGCAGCGTTTCACCAGAAGTGGCATCTTTCACGAAGCCGCTCAACGAGGCGGACTGCTGGGCATGCGCAGGTATTGCGCCGATCAGGGCCAGCAGCACCAGCCCTACTATTCCAAATCGCATGAATCTATGGACAAACGTTTGTATCAGGGTGAGCTACTTAAGGCAACGCGGTGTCGCCTGCGTTCTGAGGAATGTTGCTACGCTTTCTTCGTGTCATCCGTCAAGACTTGGGTATAAGGCGCAGCCACGCTGGAAGACGTAACACTCCGCTCGCGGGTTACGCCCAAACACGGGACTGGCGGCAGAGTTGCACAGGATGTCGAGCACGTCCAAAACATTTTCTGCCATGCTTTCAATCCAGCAACTGCACACCGATATCAGGGAAATCAGTGATAATACCATCTACACCGAGAGCTTTGAGGCGCTGCATAGCGTCCAGCGTGTTGACAGTCCACGGGATGACGAGTATGCCCCGGTCGTGGGCCTCCCGTATAAGCGCGGCATCGACGAGGCGGTAGTCGGGGCTGTAGATGTCGGGGAGGAAGCCGAGCGCTTCGAGGTTGGCAGCGATCCGCTGATCACCGTCGCGCTCTACCAGCAACGCGAGCCGCCACGACGGATCCAGGTCGCGCCCGACGCGTAGCGTTCGTACGTCGAAGGATTGCAGAATGGTGCGGTCCTTCACGCCTGCCTCCACCAGTACATCGTAAAGGAGACGGGTGAAGGTTTCGGGGTCGGGCGTAAACTGACCATCCCACGCAGGCTGTGCTTTCGTCTCGATGTTGTACTGGACAGGCGGCAGGTTCTGCTCGCGGAGATATGCCTCTGCTGCTTCGATCACATCGCGTAGGCGTGGTTTCGATACCACCATCTTCTCCTGTTTCGGAAAACGAAGATTGCCCCGGCTGCCACAATCGAAGCGGGCCACCTCGTCGTAGGTCATCTCGAAGATGAGGAAGTCCTCCTGCGTTGTGACAGACACAGGCTCGCCGTTGGGCTGGGTGCAGATGGTGCCGGACATCCATGGCTCATGCGAAACGACAACGGTCGAGTCTTTTGCGATGACCACGTCCAGTTCCAGCGTCGTCACGCCCAGGTCGAGGGCTTTCAGAAATGCTGGGATCGTGTTCTCGGGCAGCAGCCCACGTGCGCCGCGATGGCCCTGCACATCGAAAGCATCGGCAAGGCGTTGGGGAGTTTCGGTTTGTTGCATCGCGCTACACGGGATCCAGAAAAGAGAAAGGAGCAGAATACAGCAGTACGGTTTCATGGCACCTGCTTCGGTGAGTACAAAGAAGGTAAAAATACCGATGAGATGATAGCCTGCCCATTACCAAGTCATTATCAACAGTTTGTCTCCTCGTTCTTCGTTATTGAAGCCTGCCGCGCTGTACTTACAGATAGGATAGTTCTCAATAAGCGTTGCGCTATACCAAATGAAGCGGTATCCATCCATACGCTGCCTGCTACTACTGTGCAGCCTGCTCTTGACCTCCTGCGACAGCCACTCGCCGACGCTCGAAACGGATAAGACAGAAGTCACAGTTCTGGTGACGTACACTGAGGAAGCACGTGTCGCGGCGGACGATATTCAGGGCGAGATCATGCAGGGGCTGGCCGACACCAATGCGGCTTTTGAAAACAGCGCCATCCCGCTTCGCTTCGTGCCTGTCCATGTCGCCGAAGTGACCTATGAGATGACGGATCGCTTCGAGGACCTCAAACGCCTCGTCCGCACCAGCGATGGGCACCTGGACGAGATCCACGTCTTGCGCGATCAATACGAGGCGGACCTCGTCGTCTTCGTGCCAGACAAGCGCGACGCCACCATCAATGCCTCGGTGATGGCAGAGGCGAGCACGGCGTTTGTGATCGTCCACTGGGAATTTCTCGACGCGCCCGACTACGGCCTGGCCCACGAACTTGGCCACTTATTCGGTGCCCGCCACACTCTGGACAGCGACCCCAGCACGGAACCCTTTGCGTTCGGACACGGCTTCCGCAACGATTCACTACGAACGATCATGGCCAATGGCCCCCAACAGCGGGTGCCTTATTTCTCTGGCCCCGAGCAACGATTCGAAGGCGTTGCCCTTGGCGACAGCACGTTGCACAACGCAGCCGAAGTGCTCCGCCGCACTGCTATCTACATCGCCAATTTCCGAGGCCCGCAGCAAGCCACCGACTTTGTGCCTTCAGCCACCTTTCCGGTAGTGAACTTCGCTGACTGAGATCCTCAAAGCTTGCTGCCGTACTATTTAGCCTAAATGGCTAGTTTGAGGTCGTTGCATCAGTTGGCTGATCCCATGCTGGCTCCTGATCGAATACGGTGCGCAGATTCCATTCCTGACGGATGACATGCCCGCTGCCTACCACGGCAAAGACCCGCTCCCCTCGCTGCACCAGATCAATCAGTATACGGGCCATGTGCTCCCCACGGATCCGGCGCGACGCATCGCTAATCTCAGCCAGATAGCCATACCGGGGTTCACTTCGCTGAATGCGCCACTCATCTTGGTCGGCAAAATCATGCTGCCACAGGCTATCTATGTCCGCCAGCGTAATAAGAGAACCGCGCAACCCATCTACATCTGTCCGTTTGCCCAACAGGTCGCGGGCTAAGGCTTCATCTGCCACACCACCCGCCTCCGATGCATAGACGCGCATGAAAAAGTAGAGCGCTATCTGTTCGGCTGAAAACGATGCAAGCAGGGCAGCCACTTCATCGGCATAGGCCGGTTCGAGCGAGTAGAGCGGCACCTCGTCGCGCCGGGCCAGTTTATGCACCAGGGCTGGCTCCGGCAACCCGGCAAAAGGCTCGATCAAGGCACCATATACAAAATTCCTGCTGCGTCCTTCGTAGAGGGCAACGGTAGGTTCAAAGGCTTCCCATCGTGATGTGATATCTGCTATTTGCGGATGATCTGGATCGCTCGAATGGGTAGCACCATAATACAAAAGCGCCCCGCCCCCCTCAGCGTCGATACGCAGGATGTAGGGATTCCCCTCGTTGCGGCTGCGGGCAGCATCGTGTTCTGCCGAGGTACGTAAACGATGGGGCAGTTCGATGTGAGCCACCTCGCTGGCCGGATAAAGAGGCCCTGCAGGTGAAAGGTGCCGCCAGGTATAAATACCGAGTCCGACTACGATAACAAGAAGGAGCGCCAGTCCAAGCAGCAAGAAGCGAATAATTCGACGTTTCATCGGGTATCCGACCAGGAAAATGGCTTGAGCAAGATGAAGGAGCACGTCTTTTTTTACCCACCCATCATCTTTTGCCTGCTCGATTACGTCTTACACCATGGACTGTTACACCCTGTTACCTTCAGAAATCAAGACCCGCCAGATCTCAAGTACCGCCGCGCCGAAACATCGTCTGGAACTTCGTCGCCATGGGGAGTGAACCTTTCACTTTGAGCTTGCCCTGCATCAACAGACCCATCGGATTAGTCTCCCCGTTGTTTACGCGCAGCCAGTCGCCTGCATCAACGGTCACGGTGACGGTCGGGCTTTCGTGCTGACCTTCGGTGATGGTCAGGGTCTGGTCCTGAATGCTCATCTGGTACGAACCGCCGCCCTCCCCTGTCAGGTTCAACTGAATGACGCCGTCTACGCCTTTCGCTTCCTCCGGCAAAAAACGCCCTTTGTACGACTCGATGACTTCGGGGATGGTGTTAAATTTTGGCATGCTATGTTGGTTTTATCGGTGATGTGGTTTTTGTGTGACAGATTGGTGGTGGGCAGGACGGACACGTGGGTCCGTCCCTACGGGTGCCTCTGTTGATGGATGGCGACAATCGTCTTCCTTTACTCAGACCTATCCACTATCTACTCTCGACCATCCACCATCTTTTCCCGTTCGCGCTTGACGAGTTCGCGGCGCAGGATCTTGCCCGAGGGGACTTTGGGGATCTGCTCGATGAACTCGACGCGGCGGACCTTCTTGTACGGCGCGACCCGCTCGGCGACGTACGCCTGAATGTCTTCGGCGCTGGCTTCAGAACCCGGCTTGCGCACAATGAAGGCTTTGGGCACTTCGCCCGCTTCCTCGTCGGGACTGGGGATGACAGCGGCGTCGGCGACGGCGGGATGGCCCTGCAACACGGCTTCGAGTTCCGCCGGGGCGATCTGCAAACCCTTGTATTTGATCAGTTCCTTGACGCGGTCGATGACGTAGAAATAGCCGTCGTCGTCCACATATCCAATGTCGCCGGTGTGGAGCCAGCCTGCCTCGTCGATCATGTCGCGGGTGGCTTCGGGGTTGTTGTGATAGCCCTTCATCACCTGCGGCCCGCGAATCCAGATCTCGCCGGGTTCGTCGGTCCCCAGGTTGTTGTCCGTCCCTACATCCACAATCCGCACCTCGGTATTGGGCACAGGAAAGCCCACAGAGGTCACCTTGATTTCCCGGTTGCGAGGGATGAAGTGTGTGACCGGGCTGGTCTCAGTGAGACCGTAGCCCTGCCGCACAGCACAGCCCAGACGCTCGGCACAGCCGGAAGCCGTCGCCTCGGGCAAAGGGGCTGCACCCGAGACGATCTGCTCCAGCGCACTCAGGTCGTACTGATCCACAACGGGATGCTTCGCCAGCGCGAGGATGATGGGCGGTACGACGAAAGCCGTCGTCACCTTGTGATCCTGCATGAGCCCCAGGAACTGTTCCAGGTCGAAACGCGGCATAGTGATGATGGTCGTGCCTTTCCGCAGCGCCATGCTCAGAATGACGATCATGCCGTAGATGTGGTAGAACGGCAAAATGCCGATCAGCACTTCCTCGGTTTCCATCTGCTCCACCGCCAGCGTCTGCGCGATGTTGGCAACGAGGTTGTAGTGCGTCAGCATCACGCCTTTAGGCAGGCCCGTCGTGCCACTTGAATACGGCTGCACGGCCAGATCAGACTGCGGATCAAGATCGAGCGCAGGCCGGTCGCCACCTTCGGCCAGCAGCGCGGCCAGTGGGGTTGCGCCTTCCGCTTCGCCAAAGACGAAAAGCTCTTCGACCCCGGCTTCCTCTGCTGCCGCACGGGCTGGCTCCAGAAAATGGGGAATGGTGATGAGATACTTCGCGCCTGCGTCCTTAAGCTGATGACCGAGTTCGTCCTTCGTGTAGGTCGGATTCGTGGTAGTAACAACGCCCCCCGCCCACTGCACACCAAAAAACACAATGGCGTACTCTGGCAGGTTAGGGCTAAAAATGGCAAAGACATCCCCCGTCCCAAAACCGCGAGCGGCAAGCGCCCCCGCCAGCCGCGACGCTGCCCCGATCAACTGCCCATAGGTGAGCGTTCGCCCGCTTGGCCCGTCGATGAGCGCGGGTTTGTCGGCCCATTGACGGGCATGCTCAAATACGTAATCGGGAAGCGAAACGACAGGGATGTCAACGTCGGGTGCTGGGCTACGATGGATCATGGATCAAAAGGGATTGGATGAAGAAGCTACGGTGAGTAAGGCTCGCTGATGCCCAGAATACGTGCTGAACCGCTGGTTTTGAAACCACCCTGCATGCAGCTAGGGAAATGCAGACGCCAAATCCAACACCACCACCCAGATACCCGATGCCCGCCGCCGCCAG
>DATGCC010000023.1:0-4883 GCA_035312345.1 Rhodothermales bacterium | reverse complement strand
TTCCGATTATTATTCGCGCTTTGGTTTTGCGTTGGCCGCGTGCTATGATCTCCATTACCAAAGCGCTGACTTCGATCCGTATTTCATGGTGATGGCATTGCAGCCCGGTGCGCTGGAGAATCTGTCAGGGCTTGTGCGTTATCATCCCACTTTCGATTCAGTGTGAACCGGTCAGGAAGAAACTACCTGACCGGTCAGTCGGTGCAGTTTGCCGGGTAGCTTTTTTCCCAGAAAGACCTCTAGCTGTCGGGAGACCGCTGCTACCGCCTCGCGATCAATGCCGGTATTGACGCCGACCGATTCTAGCAGGTAGACGGTGTCTTCCGTCGCAATGTTGCCTGTGGCACCGGGGATGAACGGGCAACCGCCCATCCCGGCCAGCGAGGTGTCGAAGCGGGCTACGCCACAGCGGAGTGCTGCCATCACGTTGGCGAGGCCGAGGCCCCGTGTGTCGTGCAGGTGCAGCACCAGCGGCGTATCGCCCGAGATGGCCTGCACGGCCTGCACGCGCTCCTCAATCATTACCGGGTTCGCCATGCCCGTCGAGTCAGCCAGCGACAGGCTTTCGATGCCGAGGTCGAGGAAACGTTTTGCCAGGTCAAGCACTTGGTTGAGCGGCGTGTCGCCCGGCGCGGCGTAGCCAAAGACGGTCTGGAATCCCATCTGCGCCTCCATACCGTACTCGTTCGCCAATTGCACCATCTCGACAGCCTGCGCAATGGATTCTTCGACGGACATGTTGGCATTGTCGCGGCTGTGCTGCTCGTTGGTGGCGATGGACAGATCGACGTAATGCAAACCCGCAGCATGCGCCCGCTCTACGCCGCGTGTGTTAAGGGCCAGACCGGTGTAGCGCACCTCGTCGCGCTCCGGCAAGCGGCGGATCAGGTCTTCGGCGTCCGCCATCTGTGGCACCCATTTCGGATGCACAAACGAGGTGACCTGAATAATCGGTAGCCCGGCGTCAGCGAGACCGTTGATAACTGCTAGCTTCACCTCGGTTGGGATCGACGTGTCTTCAAACTGAAATCCATCGCGCGGGCCAACTTCGCAGAGGGTGACGTGCGTAAGTAGAGACATGACAGCCTGGGGTTAACACATTCGCTTCCGATACGTACCTTTATACGCGTGGATGACCAAGCGGCTTCCTATTGCAACCTCTCTAAACCGCGTGCGTCTATCCGCAAGATGCGTTTCCTGTTCCAGCCCTTCCTACTGCGATGAAGCCTACTGTTTGCCTCCTCCTCCTACTCGCCCTCTTCTTTCCCGCGCAAGCCCAACAACCTACGATTTCCGACGAGCCCCTGAGTGAGCGCCGTGTGTCGTACACGATGGACGTAGCCCTCGACCCGGAATCGCGTACGGTGACGGGCACAGAGCGCGTTACATGGCGCAATCCGGGCAACACCCCGGTGAGTGAATTGCAATTCCACCTCTACCTGAACGCCTTCAAACCCGGCTCCACCTATATGAACGAGAGCGGCGGCGTACATCGTGGCTTTTCGGCGGAAGGGGATGACGTCTATGGCAACATGGAGATCACGAGCATGCAGGTGACGACGCCGGACGTGCCTACGCTCTCCTCAACGTACTGGGTGGAAGCCAACGACCTGACGGATCGGATCACCTATATCCAGCCGGACGATAATAATACGGAGGATCAGACGGTCATCTCCGTCCCGCTGCCCGCACCTGTGCAGCCCGGTGAGACCATCGTGCTCGACATCGACTTTACATCTAAGCTACCGAAAATCTCGGCGCGAACGGGGTGGGAACAGACGAGCGGAGGTGCGCCCTTTTACATGGTGGCGCAATGGTTTCCAAAGCTCGGCGTCTACGAAGTGCCAGGCCAGCGCTATGTGCCCGCCGACGCGCCCAGCGGCCAGTGGAACACACACCAGTTCCATGCCAACAGCGAGTTCTACGCTGACTTCGGCACGTACGATGTGACCATCACCACACCAGAAAACTACACCATCGGAGCTTCGGGCCTCCGCGTCGATGAGCAAACAGGTGGTGGTGAGCGCACCGTCACCTACCGCGCCGACGACGTACACGATTTTGCCTGGACCGCCAGCCCAGCGTATCTCGAATTTACCGACACCTGGCAGCACGTTAACCTGCGCCTGCTGCTTTTGCCCGAACACGATGGTCAGGCCGAGCGGCACTTCGAGGCAGCCAAAATCGCGCTGGAGAAGTTCGACGAGTGGGTCGGCGAATATCCGTACACCACGCTGACGCTGGTAGACGGCGTCGGCGGTGCGAATGGGATGGAATACCCGACACTCATCACCTGTGGCACGGCGTACATGCTGCCGGAATGGGCGCGCCTGCTCGAAATCGTCACCATCCACGAGTTCGGGCACCAGTATTTCTACGGCCTGCTCGCCAGCAACGAGTTTGAGGAGGCCTGGCTGGATGAAGGCATGAACTCGTATCTCGAAACACGCATCATGGACACGGCCTACGGCCCCGGCTCGGCCCTCGATCTGCCTGGCCTGCGTATTTCGGACGGCGGTGCGCAACGCCTCGGCTACACCAAGGTGGCTCCGTCGCGGGGTGCGTTGTTCACCCGCTCGTGGGAATACAAGTTTGGCGATTACGGCAAAGCCTCCTACGCCAAGCCCGCCACGGTGATGAACACGCTGGAGCGCTATCTCGGCTGGGAGACGATGCGCGAGTTCCTCCGCACCTACTACGACCGCTGGCGCTTCCACCACCCCACCACCCGCGATGTGCAGGACGTAGCCGAAGAGGTCGCCGGTGAAGACCTCGACTGGTTTTTCGACCAGTACATCTACGGCACTGCTGTCGTGGATTACGCGGTCAACCGTGTTCGCGTCCGTCGCCTGAACGAGGACGAAGATAATCCTATCTACGAAAATGAGGTGCGCCTCGAACGCCGCGAAGATGGCATCTTTCCGCAAACCCTGCGCGTCCACTTCGCCGATGGCACCACCGAGGATGTTTCCTGGAACGGTGAGGACCCTTGGAAAGTGTTCACCTTCACCAAGCCTGCCCGCCTGACGGAAGCCTATCTCGACCCCGACAACGCTGTCTGGCTCGACATCAACCGGCTGAACAACCGCCGCACCTTTGAGGCTGGCAACCCGCTCGCCCGCAAATACCAATTCAAGGTGGCCGTGTGGGCCCAACAGCTTTTCTATCTGATTGCTTCCATCATATAGAGACGTAGCGTGCTATGTCTTTATCCCACCATTATCCAGTGCCCTCCTCTGACATGATTCGACAAAGCATCGCCGCTGGCCTCGCAGGTATCCGCCGCCGCCCCGGTCTTATCGCCCTGCTCTACGGGATGAACCTGTTGCTGGCGTTCGTCCTGTCTGTGCCGGTGTACTTCGCCTTGCAGGAAGCCATCGGCCCGACGGGTTTCGGCGAGGATCTGGCGCGGAGCTTCGATGTGGTGCTCTGGGCCGACATCCTGGAAAAAGCGGGCGATGTTTTGCAAGCGATCCCGTTTCAACTGCTATGGATGGTGCCGCTGTATCTGCTCTGGAAGGTAGCTGCCAGCGTCGGGCTCATCCATGCGTTGCGCGGCGAGCAGATCCGTCCGTTCTGGGAAGGCGTGGGACGGTATACCGGGCGCGCTTTTCTTATCGCGCTGCTATACATCGTGCTGTTCGCCGCAGGGATCGTTGGCATCATCGTGCTCACCCTGATTCTGAACAGCGTGTGGCCCGGCGAGGTGGGTACCTTCTGGGTCAACTTCGTCATCGTGCCTACAGCCTTCATCAGTATGGTCGCTGTGCTGGACCTGATGCATGACTTCGCGAACATTGCGCTCGTCGTCGAAGAAAAACCTGTGCTACAAGCCACGCTAAGAGGGCTTCGCTGGCCTCTCAAATATGGACGCGCCAGTTGGCTCTACCTCGCATGGTTTGTGCCTGCCGCGCTACTGCTGCTTTTGCCAACCGTGCTGGATATGACCCTGACCGCCGGAACGGGCCTTGCCATCTTCGGACTGTTTCTGTTGCAGCAACTGCTGCTGCTGCTACGAGCCGCTATGACGGTCGGCTGGCTCGGCAGTGAAGTCGCTTTCTTCGAGGCCATCTGGATACAGGAAGCCCCCCTCATCGCCGAGGAGGCTGTAGAGATGCCCTCTGCTCCCGGACAGCCGTGGCTGGACGCAGAGCAAGACGGCTTTGCCCCTGCCTGAAAAACAAAAAAGGGCCGGACGCATCGCCCGGCCCTGCGAAGGCCCCTACGTATCCCCAATGTGCTCAAGGTGCCCTCAGCGTCAGTGCTTGACGGGGCTTTTTACCTGCACTTCTGCCAGCATCTCGTGGAGTTCAGCATGGGCGGAGACCTTTACCGTATCCGGCTCCAATTCAGAAAAGGCATCATTGAAAAAAGCGGCCAGGGCCAGACGCTCTTCGGGCGAGGTTCCGTTGGCGTCGAGTACTTGCATGAACTGATCCCAGAACGGGTCTTCGATCTGGCCGGCTACATAGCGAACAAAAAGCTGAGGCATGGCAGGAAGCCGCGAGATAGGTTTGCGATCTACCGTTGCTTGCATGGGGGGTCTCCTCGGTTTAGCGTACAGAAATAGGGTCTTCATTTTTCCTTAACAAAATCCAGGCCAACCTGCTTATTTGAAAGCATCCCGGATGATCTAGCCACTCGAGAGGAGAGATTGGGGTATTTTTTTCCTGGACATTACTTTTTGGGAGGTAAAAATTACCGACGCGCCGTCCAGTTCATATGGCTAGACGCATACCTTTTTGTACACCTCTAGCCTCAGCTTACCGTCCCTCTGGTCCTCTTAAAATGCAGCAGCCCAGCCCCCCTCATGGAGGAGCCGGGCTGCCTTGCTTGCTATCAATATCCTGCCTCTCGACAGGCTATCTGCCTTACTTCATCAG